>JBAYPL010000302.1:0-3159 GCA_041677745.1 Kapaibacterium sp. (SeqCode) | reverse complement strand
TGTTTACTATACCGCTGAGATTAAAGTCCGTATTAAGATAACCGGTACGAGTAAAGTAATTAAATGTACTTTGATGTTCGAAATTTCTTGTATAATTAGATAAAATATTCATCTGATTATCAAGTCCTTCGGCATCGTCGGCAAGAAATCCACCCTTCAAAGCAAATACTTTAGTACCATCCTCGATATCTACGAACACGAGCTTTAGATTAGCAGTTCCGCCTTCTATAAGTGACGGGTCACTCAAATTATATACCACATCCTTAGAAGTCTTGTTGATTTCGACAGCTTGCTCAGTTATTACAGCCGAGTGGTTTCTGTGTCTTACAGCTATATGATATTTGGCGCCCTGAGCCGGAATACCGTCAGATGAATCAAGCTGAATTCTGTCTCTGCCACGTACATCAACAAAAGTTCCGTCATACTTCAAAAAACCTGTTTTAACTATATCAGGTGCCGCATTCCTTTCCTTACGGAACTCAAGAACTACAATATCCACGACTGAATCGGGTATTTGAGTTAAAAACTCAGGTGTCAATGACGCATCCAATGATGTTGGATATTGTGATAAATCTGCAAGTGCCAATAAATTCGATGACCACAAATCATGCGTCATTAATCCTCGACTTCCGGCTATGTAAGCTCCTTCAAGAAAAAACTTTGCCTGAAATGAAAAAGCCCAAAATCCACCACCGGGCATTCCAACCGCGTAATGTCCAAAATTACTTAACTTCTCTACCATGCCCGTTGCCCATCCTGTACCAAAATCAACTGATGGTGGATTTTTGGGTGTTATATCTATCCAACGATCGTCCAACCAGTGCTGAAACACTAACTCAGGAGCGTTTAAGCCGTTGCTTTCATCATAATCCGGATTGGAAAGACTTCTCCAACCGAATCCGAGATACATTTCTACTTCATTTTCAACTTTGTTCCCTGCAACATCTAAGCCCCAGAGTGTAAATGCGCGTCTTACTTTTTCTTCACTTCCCGGTAATTCGTGCGACATGCGGCGACGGATTGTACTTGATAGACTTGTTACTGCTCCTCTTCCTGCTTCATCGGCAAAAAATACCCAGTGATAAGGACTATTCAAGAGGAGTGTATCGCCGCTAATAATATTGTGTCTAAGGAAGTTACCGTCTATTTCCACATAATCTGCTCCCGTAAACATCGGGTTTCTTGTTCCGTGCAATATAAGAGTATCTCGCTCTGCAATAATCATCGAGCCGACTTCGAGTGTATCCTGCACATTAATATTTCTGTCGAGTACCACCTGACCACTGACATTAGCATAAAAATTGTCGAGAAGTACATGGTCTGTCGGTATTTCGGGACCACTTGTAAGACTGCCTTCACCTGTGTAATGTACAGACATACCTTTTTCTATTTCAGGTGTATAGGCAATTGCTCCGGCTGTGTTCCTTATGATTCTCGAATTATCTTCCATGATAAAATTATTTTCTTTGGAGTTTCTAAGTGTGCCACGTTTCAGATCTAATGTAGTATTTATTCTGAACCCGCCACCCTTAATAACATCTGCTCCAGACTCATTATTCAATTCCAACTCTTTAAAATTGCCACTGCCGTAAACCATTTGTGTGTCTAATCCTGAAAGAGAGATTCTGCCTTTGCGTGTATGCGGATTTATTCTTCCGTTATGATGAGTTTCGCCGAAAATAAATATTGAGCGAGTTGTATCGAATATAATTGCAGTAGATGTGTCGGATTCAAATTTTGTCAATGCGACAAAATCTCTTCCGCTGTTTTCCATAAGCGTTTTCTTGGTGGTACCGCCGATTTTCACATCTTTATATACCAGTTTGGGTATAAAATTCGTTGATAAATTAGATGAACCGTAAAACTCAACCCTGCCGCCCAATGTATCTTGATTTACATAAGCGTTGCCTTCGACTACGATTCTTCCGCTATTTAGTATTTTTGCCGAATTTTCGGTACTGCTGATAGCACCCTTGACTTTCAGGGTTCCGCCGTTTGATATAATACCTGTACTTTCTATCCTCTGAGCATAAGTCATGAAGCCGGAAAGTATAAATATTATTATGTATGGAACAATGAATTTCATATAGTCTTTTTTATTTTGTATATAATTTAACATCTTTTTCGTTAAAAGACAGGGAGCGTATGCCCCCTGCTTATTCGTATTTTCAATCAGTTCTTTCGAATTAATCGCCGACTTCGACAGTCGCATTTTTGTCAATCCAAAGAAGACCGCTGTTTGTGATTTCGTTAGATCTCAAGATACCTTCGTAGATTATCAAACCACGACCCGTGAATGACCCGGGTGCAGTGTTCAAGAATTCACTAAATGAATTTGAGTTAACTACACCATTTGCATTATTTGTAATTTTAGCACCTGTAGCTAAAGCATAAGTAAAGGCGCTATTACCAAAGACAAGAGCTGCATTTTCTTGAATTGTGATAGATTTTACAAAGCCTGTGTTTGGAGTTTCACCATCAACGATTACGCCCTCTCTATATACTTCATCTGTTTCATAGTTATCTCTATTAGGTGCTGTACCACCGGCGTGTACCTGAGTACCATCGGCAATTGTTACATTATCAAGTGATGTAGGCTCTCTACCCTCATCCCAAGTTGCCGGATTAGACCAACGACCTGAAGCAATCGAGTACATCTGATTGCTTGCTCTGAGTACAAGGTCATGACCGGAAGTAAATCCTCTTTCTACTACACCGTCAACACCGCCTGTACTATTTTCAATTTCTTCAAACGACAAATATCTTAAATCGCCGGTTGTACCTCTACCATAATTTGCACCGGCTAACTTCTCACTCATAGGTTGATCATCGGCTTCGAAGAATTTAAGATCACTTTCAGACAAACCGTCTTCGTATGTTTCCGGTAATTCATCCGGTTTATAACCTGCTTTGATGTTAGCGTTGAAGCTGTCAAAATTATAACTTAAAGTAATTTTTCTGTTGACGTCAGTATTGTTCACATAAGTAAGTGGAGCTGTCGTTGGCTGAACATCAAGCTCCATATAAGTATCGGTACCGACAGCATCAGTAAAAGTAACAGTTGTATTTGCATTATTGAATGTATATGAATAAGTATCTGCATCATACATCCTTCTCATTTTACCGACAACTTCCTCTGTTCCATTTACGTAGTCTGCT
>JBAYPL010000301.1:0-3192 GCA_041677745.1 Kapaibacterium sp. (SeqCode) | reverse complement strand
TTATTTACCGACACTTCATTTTTTTTATTTTGCTCAAGCTCACGGAGGTTATCCATCCTCGTCTTTTCAAGGTAATAATTTATGTCACCCAAGAATTCTTTGATTTGATTATTTTTGAATTCAATGGTTTTGTTTGTCAAACCGTCTAAAAATTCTCTGTCATGTGAAACAATAATCATACTTCCGTCATACTCCAAAAGAGCTTGTTTCAGAACATCTTTAGCAGCCATGTCAAGATGATTTGTCGGCTCATCGAGTATTAGCAGGTTTACCGGTTTGAGCATCATCCTTGCCAGTGATAGTCTTGATTTTTCTCCACCTGACAGTACTTTGACTTTTTTATTCACAGAATCACCGGAAAACATAAATGCACCTAAAATACTGCGTATATACGGTCTTACCTCACCGACTGCTTCCGAATCAATAACTTCGAAAACACTCATGTCCGGATTGAATAATGCAGATTGATGCTGGGCGTAGTAACCGATATGAATATTTGAACCAAGGTTGAACTCGCCATTATAATCTTCAATTCCGGCAATAATTCTGCTGAGAGTCGTTTTTCCTTCACCGTTTTTACCTACAAAAGCCAGTTTATCACCTCTTTCGACGGCAAAATCAATTGAATTGAGCACAAGTAGTTCGCCATATTTTTTTGTTAAGCCTTTTGCTTCACAAACAAGTCTTGATGATCTCGGTGAATCCGGGAACTTCAAGCGAATGGCAGAGTTATCCACTTCATCAATTTCAATTCTTTCGATTCTGTCAAGTGCTTTAATTCTTGATTGAACCCTGGTTGCAAGAGTTGCTTTGGACCTGAATCTTTCAATAAATCTTTCGGTAGCTTCAATCTCTTTTTGTTGATTTTTGTAGGCAGCATACTCAAGCTGTCTTTGTTCTGCCCTTTTTTCCATGAATTCTGAATAACTGAAATTCATGTCAATGACTCTTCCGCCGCTGAGTTCAAATGTCCTGTTTGTAACATTGTCAAGAAATCTTTTATCGTGTGACACTAATACAAGCGAGCCGTAATAATTTTTTAGAAAGGATTCAAGCCATAGTACAGAATCAATATCAAGGTGATTTGTGGGTTCATCGAGTAGGATACAGCTTGGCTTTCGCAATAGAATTTTTGCAAGCTCCACACGCATCTGCCAGCCTCCGCTAAACTCTTTCATCTTGCGATTGAAATCGTTCCTGCTGAACCCGAGTCCGGTCAATACTTGTTCAATCTCTCCTTGTACAGATTCCCCGCCTAAAATTTTTAATCGGTCGTTTATGATGTTTATTTTTTCAATGATATTCAAATATTCTTTGGTTTCATAATCTGTTCGATTTCCTAAATCATGGGTCAATTTGTATAATTCATTTTCTAAGCTTTGAATTTCGCTCAAAGCCGTGCGTGCCTCATCAATAACACTTAAATCGGAATCTGACTCAATTTCCTGTGGGAGATAGGCTATTGTATATTCTTTAGGGGCTGTAATACTGCCGGATGAAGGCTCATCATTGCCTGCAATTATTTTCAATAATGTGGATTTGCCTGTGCCATTTCTTCCAATAAGCCCGATTTTATCCTTAGTTCCAATCATAAGTGACACATCATCAAACAAATGCCTGCCGCCAAAATTCACAGACAGCTTATTTAGAGTCAACATCTATTTTATTCATTGATATGGTTTAACAAATATTCAAAAGTAAGGATTTTTCCCTAAAATTAATGATAATAGAATTAATAGTATCAAATCACTGTGTGCGATTCAGTGAATATAAGTGCCCATGTATGTCCGCTTTATTAAAACATTATGACAATCATTATTCATTATTAAGAATATTTCGATAATAAAATCATTTATTACAGGTAACCGTTTCTTGAATCCCTTTTTACATTTCTGAATACTACTAAATACGATATAAAAGAATATATCAATGCGGCTGTACATAGATAATATCCGTAATAAAGAGCGTAATCGAACTCGAGCAAAACTCCGAGCAATGTCATTAAAATCAGAAAAAATGTTACTTTACCTTCAAAATTTGAGCTCGGTACGAAATTATATTTTTTTCTTAAATATAAACCACCTGATAATATAAGTACATCTCGAATAATTACTGCTAAAAAGAACCAGACAGGCATCATTTCGGTTAATATAAAAGCAAGAGCTACACATGCAGCAAAAAACTTATCTGCCAAAGGGTCAAGGATTTTGCCTAAGTCGGATATAATGTTCAGTTTTCTTGCCAAATACCCATCAAGGAAATCGGTAAGTCCGGCAATTGTGCCGAGTATGAGAGCTGATGTACTATTGTCTTCGACAATAAAATAAGCAACCGGTACAGCTAAAATAATCCTTAATATGCTAATCATATTTGGAATATTCATTTGATTGTATTCCTTTTATTTTTGACAAAAAATAATGTTAATGCAAAACCTGTTATGATTCCCGGAAACATCGGCTCAATATCATTTGAAAAATCAAGACCAACAGATTTGGAAATAGTCCAAACCAGAGAAACCATACTTGAACAAATCATGATGATTAGAGCAGCCTTCGGCGTTAGAACTAATCTTCGACTCATACTGAGTGTAAGCGGGAAAATCAGTCCGGGTACAGCGATAGAAGCAGTTTTGTAAATTATTTCTACTGCCGAAGGAATTAAGATTGCAAGCACGACACCCAAAACACCTGTTATTATTAAACCGATTTTTGTAAGAGTCTGAGTAGAGTATTCTTTGAATGATTTGAATTGTGACAATATGTCATTACCTATTGTCAATGCAGATAAAAATGCATAGCTGTCCAGTGTTGACATTACCGTTGCAAGAAATGAAACCAATACTAAACCCTTAAAAAATGCGGGCAAAACAGTTTCAGCAAGAACTGGATATGACATTAAAGGATTATCCAATTCGAGGTAAACTTTTGCAAATAATCCTGTTGTTAAAGTCATAAAATCGAATATCGCCCAGAACCCTATAGAGACAAGAATTCCGTTTTTTGCAGTTTTTGCCGATTTTGCAGCAGAGCAACGCTGGTGAAACCCCGGGTCCACGAAAGTCTGTAATGCGATGATAAACCAAACAGCTATGTATTGCCAACTGTAGTTACCGGTAAAACTCTTAAACTCATCGGGTAATGTAGAAATCATCGTAGCAATCGAGCCATAATACTGAATCGTAAAAAATAGTAA
>JBAYPL010000300.1:0-3212 GCA_041677745.1 Kapaibacterium sp. (SeqCode) | reverse complement strand
CGGTCTTTCATTCGGTGATGACACAGGTGATGACGAATAATTTTGCTTTAACAAAATCCCTGCAAACTTAAAAAACAAAGTTTGTAGGAAATTAATTGGATGTTTAGATGAGACAGAGTCAGGAGTCCAAAACAAATTTAGGAATCGCAGGCGAGTACAGAGTGTTGTCTGAGCTTTTGCTTAGAGGTTTCAATGCGGTTATAACTATGGGTAATTCAAAAGGTACGGATATACTTGTCTTTAGTCAGAACAAGAAATTCTTACGTGTAGAAGTAAAGACAAGTAAGAATGGTAGAAATTTTGTTACTTCTTACTTCCCAAAATATTCTGAAAGTAGTTATACAGACCCTGATTTGTGGGTTCTTTATCAACCATATTTATTCAATGACTTGGGCAAAGATACTTTCTTTGTACTTACTCATCAAGAAGTGAGAGAACTACAGCTAAAACAAAATAAAGGAAATGAAACAAAAGCCGGTCAAGGAGTGGATAATATATCACTAAGATTATTAACCGCTGAAAATATCGAACCCAATAAATGGGAAAAGATAGGAGAATTTTTTGTATAATTAATCATAAGGAGTTACTATGCCATCAGGTTGGGACCATGGTAAAGTTATAATTGCTCTTGTTAAGAGAAAAGAAAAAATAAGTAGTTTGCAAAATGTTGATGTTTGGGTTCAGTTGTATCCCCAGAATACAAAAAGTGCCCTAATATATACTCAATCATCGCCTTATATCGCAGGTAAGGGTTGGGAAGTAGCTGTAAATCCTGATAAGGAGTCATTCGACCCTTCTGTTATTGACATAAATCATTCTTGTCTTAAGCAGGTTGGAACAACTAACAGCAAAGGTTGGAATCAATACAAAGTAGTTGATTGGGATGCTTTTGCTGATATGCTGGGGCTTAAGTTCGGAGAAGATACAGAAGAAGAACAGATTGAAGAAGAAAAACCTGTTATTCAACCGGAGCCAATACTAACTCCTGAGCCAAAAAAGAAAAGTAATAAAGGACTTATAATTGGTTTAATTTCAATTGTTATTATTGCAATATTAGTTTTCATATTATTAGGTTGCAATAGCGAAGCTAAAAACGAAAATTCGGATGTCAGCTCAGAAAATATCGAAATGATTGATGCAAGCCAAAAGTCGGAGAATATTGCTTACAGTAATATTCAGGATTTCTGGGTTGAATTTCAGAAAGCAATGAAAAATAAAGATATTGACAGGATATGTCAATTAACCAATTTTCCTTATGAAATTTATATATGGGATATTTTGCCGAAATAGTTAACAAAATAGACAAAAATATTTTCAATTTTATTTTGGACAGATATGAATTGATAAATAAAATATCACTCTAATCAATCAGCTATTTCCAATATTCGTAATCCATATATTTTGCAGTTCTATCAGCAGTTTCTTTCCCGAAAATCTTGGACACAACATATAATGCACCGTCTATACCTGCAGATACACCGGATGTTGTTATGATTTTTCCATTATCAGTATATCTTACTCCTTTCACAACCTTAGCAGACTTTACTTTATCCTGCAATTTGTCTAATGCTCCATACCATGTCGTTATATTAAGCCCATCTAACAGTCCTGTATCTGCCAAAATGAATGCACCGGTACAAACAGACATTACCAATTGAGATTTCTCCGCTGTGTTAATTATCCAATTTTTAAGCGAATCATTATTTTTCAATAGTTGCAAATTACCACCCGGGACTACCAAAATATCAGGTTTGGGACAATTCTTAACTTCATAATCTGAAGTTATATTCAGTCCTGAGTGAGCTTTGAATTGCTTGGTTGGTGAAACCGTATATACATTGAATAATTGCTGACCATCAGTTGAAAATGTATCAAAAAAGACTTCGAGAGGTCCCGTGAAATCAAGCAAATAGATTCCATCGTAAACCAAAATTGCTACATTCAGTTTCTTCTGCTCAGGTTTTGTCTGAGCATATAAATTTGCTGAAAGTACTAATATTAAAATAAGCGGATATAAAATTATTTGCAAAAAAGTTGTCTTCATTTTATTAAATCCTTAAAATTTATTTAAAATTCCTTTTCGATTAAAACGGTTCGTCATTATCCCTCAGCAAACCGTTGAACCGAAGCGGTAAGTTGTGCCCACTTCACTGTACATGCCGGGTTGGAGCATACCAAAAGGATAGTGACTGTAAGCTGCAAGTACATCTGACTTGAAAGGGGCTATAGAATCATTTGCAGTAGTAGATATTTTCATATCACTGAGGACGACACGGACATTGTTGAGGTTGTCAAATTTACTTGAGTTTTTCAATTTCTAATTCAGTTAAACCAGTTAATGACGAAATCATAGAGATTGGAAGTCCGGATTTCAGAGCATTTATAGCAACTTCAATTTTGCCTTCTTTTAATCCCTCAGCTTTAGCTGTATTTAGGGCATCTCTATCACGAACTGTATTAATGATATACTTTTCGTAAATTCTTCGTTCTTGCTCATCCATATTTATTTCGGATAGTTTCTGTCTTGCCTGAGCGATATTTTTCGAGTTTGAGCCTTCAGCGATTTCATTATTTTTGAACATATAAATCCATTCATCAATCTTCTTTTTGATGATATTCGGATAACGCTCTACCGTGATTAAATAATACTCAGGAAATATATTGGTTTCTGCAAATTTGTACCTTGGTTCAATGCTATCTTTTAATTTTTGCTGCTTTTTCACAATCAATTTTGTACCGGTATTCAATCCAAAAAATTCATTCGTACCGTGATAAATATAATCATCACCAATTCCAAGATTGAAATACATAATACTAATAGATATTACCTTACTGATATTACGAAAATCTTCGCCAAGTTTTTGATGGTCAACAATTATTTTTGAAGTACTATACAACAAACTTTGTAAATAATCTGTTTCACGTGTATTTTGAATTTCGATGTAAATTTTGCGTTTATCTTTATCCACAATCAGCAAATCAACACGATTGTATTTGTCAATTTCTGAATTCTGATTGCTTTCACTTTCTAAAATATTTAGCACCTGAATTTCATCATCTTCCAGCAAAGCGGCTAAAAATCCCTCCAGAATATCGAAATTTGCTTTATCCCGAAGGATTGTTTTCATTGCCCAGTCAAATCGTATTAATTTATTGCTATTCATATCTTTACACTTGTTTTGTTCATTAAGTAGATGACTATTTTAATTATT
>JBAYPL010000299.1:0-3221 GCA_041677745.1 Kapaibacterium sp. (SeqCode) | reverse complement strand
TCTTCTCAGAGTATTATAATCCTGCTCGAATTGTACCTTGTGGTTCTTATACGCTTCTTCATCATCGGAGCTGCCAAAGAAGCTCAATCCTACGTCGAAAAAGTTAGTATTGTCAAACTTATAATCACCAATACGCAAATCCACCGTTAACTGAGCAAATTGTGTCGAGCCTTTTTCTACAATCTTACCCAAGCTGCCGTTTATTCTGTCCGCATGACGCAGTCTAAGCTTATATTCAATGTAATAAGGTTTTTGCAGTGACTCGAGTTGTAAATTATCCATAGAACGAGTGATTTCATCACGCATCGCTTTGAGAATTATTTCGTCATTGGCTTGCATGCTGCTTGACAACAGGAAAATACCTGTAACAAGCAGGATGTACATAAAATTTTTATAATTAATCATTTAGGACCTTCTTCATTTTTTTCATTATTGTATCGAGTTTAAGGAAAAATTCATCAGGATTCTGAGTACCAAACAAAATACGTTTCCCATCATTTTTAACTATTTGTACTCCCTTGTTACCACTGACATTATATGCCCAACCGTTTTTAAAGGCATATCGTATGCCCCATCCGCCATATTCGAGGATTGGTGAATACTTTCTGGATGAATATTCTCTGATGTCTGTGTATAAAAGTTTTCTGAACTTAATTTGAAAAGGGAAAAATCTGTGCTCAATGGCATCTGTACCAAGAAATACTTCAAGCCTTGTCAGGAATAGCAGAAACAATATCAGGGAAACGGTAACTATACCTATGATTGATGATACGATTATTTCGGAAGATTCAGCATCTTCTTGATTAATTACCATGTAAGTTGATATAAACAAAGGTACAACAACAATCAGCATTATAAAAACTGCAATGCGTGATTGAGAAAATTTCTGAATTTCCTTGTATGAGTATTTGTTAACTGTCGGCATCATTGCCCCTCGGACAACGGAGAAGCTAAAATTGGAGGTTTTGCCTGCGACTTTTGCTTCTTTTGAACTTCTATTGTAGAAACAAGTAAACTTGGTGAACATGCTGAAACCGGAACACCACCGGATTCGGCGCCGCATATACCGTTGAAAATGCCCATATCATCTGCAGAGGCGACAATATTAGCAAAAGTCATGAGTGGAGTTCCTATGAGGTCAACTCCTCTGACAAGTTCGTCAGGTCTGTCGTCAGGATATACTTTATAAACTACTAATGGAGTTACATTGAATGCATTCGGAATTGTTCGTGACGTGAAAGTAAAACCACCGGATACAGCTTCAAAATACAAACCGTAATCCTTATTTTGTTTAAGGATTTCTTCCTTCAGCATTTCTCTTAATTCATCTTTCGATACTGTTTCTTGTGCATTAACTATCAGGTTCGATTGGCGGGAGACGGCTGAGTATCCTGCTTGACGTCTTCCGTGTCCGTTTGACATCGAAAATCCTTCTATTGGGGAGCGTGACATCAAAAAATTCTTAAAAATTCCGTCTTCAACCGTTACGACCTTTTTGCTTTGCACACCTTCGTCATCATACTTGTAAAATCCCGATAATTCTGTGTTGCGTAATTTATCCAGTGTCGGGTCAAATACTACGTCAATAAATTCCGGCAGAATTTTTTTATTGATTGATTTCTTAAATGTTTGGCTTGAGTTCGGGTCTTTTTCTCTATGACCTTCAACTCTGTGTCCGAAAATTTCATGGAAAAATACTCCTGAAGCTTCACCGGAAAGGATTGCAGGACCTGAGAAAGTCTCTGCCATTGGTGCGTATCGTAATTCAGACAATAATTCAACCATGTGTTCAATATCTTTAACGATGGTTTGAATTTCAGGCAGTCCTTCCGGACTGAAAGAAAAATAGCTCTTATATAGCGGTAAACTCATTCCGTCGTCAGCTTTTGTAACAGCATTTACATAAATTCGACAACCTGTTTCATACCATTCGAGTTTACTGCCTTCTGTGCTTGTGAAATATTTTGCTTTATTTTCACCGGTAAATGATACTGAACTGCTTAAAATCCAGGGATATTTATTAAATTCTTCTGAAAGTGACTTTGTAAAATCTTCCCAATGCTTAATGTTAATATTGATTCTTTCTTTTTTACCTTTGTATGTAATTGGTTTTTCCTTGGAAAAGTCTGCGGAACTGTCTTCTTCAGCAACTTTGACAGCTTGATTCGTTACAGCTTTTTCTAATCTTTCGGCTGCAGAACGGTAGCGTTTATCCACAGCAAACCAGATGGCATTGCGAATTGATACTTCATCGTCTTCCAAGGGCAGATTTACGATACCGGAACCACCTCCAAAATTGAAGGGATTGCCTCTGATGATATGTGTGTTGTCAAATTTATAATCTCCCACACGCAGGTCAATATCTAAAATCCTTGAACTGTTATCAGAGGAATTATAAAGCTTCCCGAACCTTGATGTTATGCTTACCTGCTCAATATCAGTAACATTCAGCGATATGAAGTAAGGTGCCTTCTCCTCTTTTGACAATGTCTCCATTGTTCTCTGTAATTCTTTATCCATAGCGGAGAACAACACTTCACTTGATTCAGCAGCATTTGTGAAACATTGGATAATCAATAGGATAATTAGTAGCCTGAAAGACTTTCTTAACATTTTTCTACTTTTTAAATTATACATTAATATATTAAAAAATCAACGCAAAATGGCTGATATTATTGGAAATGATATGATTTTCCTACAATTATCATTGTTGATTTTTTTTTACTTGTTTACTGAATTTATTATAATGTATCCATGAGTAGTATTTGGGGATTGTAGAGCCTGAAAGAGAAAATTTCGGCACAGGTTTTGTAATTATACTGATTAGTTGATTTGTTGATTGTTTAAAGCCTTGTAAATTATGGAGATTGTGAATATGCAGACATATAGTAGTGTGGAAATTGGTTATAATCCTGCAAAATTGTGGCTCATATTAATCATTGTTATATTTATGAGCTTGAATTCCTGTTCAGGAGTCAGAAGTATCAGAGGTGCAGGGTCACATTATAAATCGCCGATCGTAAAATCGGAAGAACTAATCAGCAAGGAAGAGCTCGCTGATGATATACCAAGCAATGTCGCAATCGCAGATACAGAGCGAACAGATGATAGCAAATATTCCAAATTAGTAGAAATTGTAGGTGACAGACTTCCAACAATCCGAGAACAGATGCAGGTGCTGGCTGATTCGCAGAATTCTATCAAACAAGAAATTTATGCTA
>JBAYPL010000298.1:0-3243 GCA_041677745.1 Kapaibacterium sp. (SeqCode) | reverse complement strand
GCAGAGTGTAAAATCAGGTGATACACATTATTGTTAGCCGGATTTTTAGATATCAGCAAGTCTTCTGTATTAGTGGCAGGTACACCCAGATTGCTGAAATCAAAACTTTCCGCATCGTCGTCAATCCACAGCTTTAACTCTTTACTTGTATTCGAATAAATCACAGACACTTGATAAATCAACCCTAAGCTCAATTGTTTTGAATGGCTCGCAGTCAGAAATTTTGCTCCGTCACCAATAGAGAAGCCCAAAATCCCATTGTCGCAGAACAAAGTCCATCCTGTATTTGAGTTTCTTACACCTTTTGCAGCAATTACTTGAAAATTTTCATAATTTACAATGCCGAATCGAAAAATAAAGCTGAATTCATTCTTAACATCCAAATTCGGAGAGGAATAAATTTCCAAATAATCATCTATTCCATCGCATGTATATGCAGAGATGCTCAAACCATTAAGTTTCCTTGCATAAATTGAGAGCTCGGGCAGATTAGTCAAACTTGAGTAGTTCCTTTCGTCAAGCTCCGAGAGATTATGATTATGTACAATAGAGCTCTTGTCGTCGAGAATAATTTTCAAATCGGTTTGAAAATCAAGACTACCGGCAATATCACCCCATTCGGGATTACCGGTTATGTGTGGTAACATTTTAATAGGCATTTCATCACCTGTATTTCATTGAAACATATAATTCACCGCCGGTAGTATCCTCCGCGAATACATTGATTCTGACAAATTGGAAATTAAAGCTGAACACAAGAAGCAAGCTGTCAGTAATATTTGAATTTCCTTCTAATGCAATATCTTTCAGAAAAGTCGGATAAATACCGTCAATTGAACATTCAATTCTGACATGAGGAGGGGAACTTCCGGCAACGACTACATTTTCCCATACTATCAGCAATGATTCTGCATACAAGGGCTCTGCCCCCTTTTGCATTCTGTCCATGACGCAAGGATGCCAGTCACTTACGAGATTTTTACTTAAATCATGTTTACTAAGTATTTCAAATAACATTTCATCCTCCGAAACCGACAAGTCCATAAATTATCAACCTACCGACCGGATGATATATATTCCTTTTCTTGATAGCAACGCCTTCGCCACCGTCATCCATAGCAACATTGAATCCTACGGTGAGTACCCAACCTTTATCACAGACTTTTATTATCCTCTCTATATGACCTCTCCAGGAATTACCTTTCAGTCTCCAAATGATGAAATCATGTTTTGCCGGACTATAATCAACACGCTTACCTTTTTTTGCAGCATCATTATATATTTCTCTGCTTAGTCCTGTCTTCTTGAAAGGAATGTAAGTTTCCTTTAATCCCAGACGATTGCATGCCTCGGCATAACAATAATATTGTCCGGCTGCACAGTAGGGATTCCCGCTTTTCAGACCTACCGATCTTAAGTAAACAGTGACAATGCCTTGATTGGCATGTTTCTCACGTTTACCGACTTGATCCATCAAAATTTGTTCTGACATATACAACAATCTCTGCTCTATATGAAATTGATATTTTGTTTGTGATATTAGATTAACAGAACAAATTGTTATCAGGGCGAAAATTGTGCAATATAAACGCCTAAAACTACGAAACCAACGCATATATGAACTCCTAAAAAAATGTAGCCAAGTGTGTGTCTGCTTTTAACTGTAAAATCTATAGCGGTGAAAACATGAACGGCAATTGCCGACATAAAAACCGCTAAACATTCAACAGAAATTATTAAGAAGAAGGTTCTTATTTCAGCTGCTTTCGGCATAATAATCAAAAGTGATGCAGCTATCAATAACATCCAAATTACATTCCTCGAAAGAAAATTCTTTATTTCGTTAATATCAGGGATATTCATGATTATCACCTATCCTTTTTATTCTTGTAATAATTACGTTACTGTATTTATTGCCAATCAAGTTGATTCTTCCATCTGCAAGATCGTATAGCAATTTCATACAATCTCTTTTCAGTCTTAATGCTGTATTGGGAATATCACTTAGATGGTAATAACTTTCACATAGCGATATATAAGCAAGTCTGGCTGAGATAACGCTGATTATTTTGGGAACATACTCTTCGGGAAGGTTAACCCTTCCCTGAAGAGCTGTGTTGATTATACTGTCAGCATATTCAACTGCATCGGCGATTTTCTCTTCGTCAGCTTGAGGCGATTTTGTTAATTTGGCGAGTACATCCTCTCCAAATAAGTCAATTATGTCCTGTGCAGATGAGTATGACATTTTAAGCCTCTATGATGTTAAACAAGTTTTACTCTAATGAATCCACCTGTCGGTGCATTGTCCAGAGAGTACCCGTTTAGCGCATCACCTTCGGAGACTGTTTTAGCTTTGCCGTCAATACCTGATGTCACCATACTTCCGGCTGTAATCTCTTCTTCTGTCTCCACTGCAGCAATACCTAAAACAATGATAGCAGAATTCTCGTTTTCATCAAATCTTACTTCACTCACGCCGAGTGATTTATCGCCATCACTGCACAAACCTCCGTCGAAGCCGACAAACCTGTTAGCCGGCAAATCTTCAGCTGCTATTATACCGATGATACACACCGGATTATATGACTTATTATTTATAGCCATTATTTATTCTCCTTCATCTATTTCCTGATATGCACCTTTAATAAGAAAAGCTGCGTCATTTCCGGTAATATTCAGTCCGTAATTATCTGTATTTCTGATTATTTTTATCTTACCGCCATTTTCGTAATACGTATCAATTTCCGGCATTCCTTCTCTTTGGAAAGTATAAGCCCAGCTCGGATTATACTCACTTCTTTTTTGGAGAGGCGATTTGTCGGCATAAGCAAGGATAATATTTCCTCCCCAAATATTTTCAAAATCGCTTCCGTTCAAGGAATGAACACTTTGACCTACTATGATTTTATCTAAATTCAGCACTTTGAGCAGGATTTCCTCTGTTATTTTGATTAGTCCGGAATACTGTATAAGGCTGCTTATTGAAGGGTGTTGCATTAGGGTGTTATAGACCGACATTCCCATGACTATCGTATTAGGAAAGCGAGCAATACGATTTCTCACTGAGTGTAACGCATCTTGAATGACTTCAATCGGGTTGATTGTTGAATCGGGATTGTTGAAAGCATCATCTTCACTAATTACTTCAAACATATTGTCAGCATAATTGTTTTCATCTTGTGCAAGGTCTGCTGCCTCTTTTTCTTTGCCTAAACTTAATATATCGCTCAAATTCTTTGC
>JBAYPL010000297.1:0-3270 GCA_041677745.1 Kapaibacterium sp. (SeqCode) | reverse complement strand
TTAAATTGAAAAATAAAAACAATCAGGAAATTGAAGTCCATATTGCAGGCAAACGTAAATTGGGAACAAGACCCGGTTCTATATCGGGGAAAAAAGCAATTAAAATCACACGACCTTTGAAGGACGAGGATTTAATTGAAGATGATTTAACCCATAAAGAAAAGGATTTTTAATTATGACAATGACTCAAGATGAAATTGATGACTTAATCAACAGCGGTGATGTTGATGAAAAAGAAATCTTTGAATCCGAAGCTGATAAGCAGAGCGATTTTACCGGAAGTGATTTCCCTGATATTAAATCCGATGATGATTCAAAATTATACTCGCCACTTGACCCCAAGCTGGAGCTGCTTTATGACTTGCAACTGCCTGTTTCAATAGAATTAGGCAGAACAAATATGCTCATTAGAGATATTTTAAGACTTGGCAGAGGTTCGGTAATAGAATTCGACAAACTCGTAAGCGAACCGGTTGATGTTCTTATCAACGGGAAAAAGGTCGCCGAAGGGGAAGTAGTAGTCATAGACAAACATTTCGGAATTAGAATCACAACCCTTAATGACCCTGCCGACAGAATTAAATCTATTAAAAAATAAGGAGCATCACAAATAAATGGATTCATATATCATTAATGCTTTTGGCACGCTATCAATAGTGGTCATAGCTCTCGCAGGGCTTCTGTTTCTTCTAAAAAAGACTGCCGGCTCCAAGTTTGCTAAAAATCAGATTGCCGATATGAAAGTATTGTCCAAACTGTCTTTAAATCCCAAAAATCATCTTTTCATTGTTCAGGCTGAAGGCAAAAAACTGTTACTCGGCGTATCAGAATCAGGAATAAGAACTCTGTCAGAGCTCGGCAATGGGATCGAAGAAAAGAAATATAATAAAGATACTGAATCAGAGCAAGAAAATTCTCACGATAAAATCAAATCTGTTGAAAATCTTTCGTTTTCATCTTTTATTAAATCCACTTTTTCTAATTCCGGCACAAACTGATACCTTATCAGAAATGTCCTTCAATCTGCAAACTGATTAACCTTGTTCTTGCCAAATTGCCAACCATTTCTGTATAATAATAATCAAACAAATTCGAGACATTCAGACTTAATCTCAATGGTAATTCATATAATTTGTAAATATCAAAAATAATCCTTGCATCAACGACATTAACATCCGTCCTTGCATCAGTATCGCTTACTATCAGTGCTAACTGAGCATCAATATTTTCAACTCGTGACTTATATCTATAATCCAACTGGAACTCGAAATAATTGACAGGCAATAGTAATCTTGTGTACCATAGAATCTCCGACCGGTAATTTAATATTTTATCTGTTCCGACATCACGAGGATTCATCAAAGTAAGTGAGGTTTCGAGTCCCAGACTACCGAAAAGAAATGTTTTTATGCCTGCTTCCAAGCCCTGTATGCGTGCTTTAACAACATTGCGGAATTGAATATTAGCAGAACCGTCTGTAACGAATGTCGGTTCAATAAGATTTTCAAGTTCATTATGAAATACTGCAAAATCAAATTCAAAAGGCATTTCCCAAATTGATTTCTGCCAATTCAATCCACCCTCGACAGACAGGCTCGTCTCGGGCTTGAGTTCAAGATTTGGTAATACTTCGAATCCTTGAAGAAAAATTGCGGAATACCTTTCTGCTACAGAAGCAACCCTGAAACCTCTGCCTAATGAAGTTCTAAGGGTTAAATCTTTGACTATGGGCAGATTTAAACCAATTTTTGGTGAAAACTCTAAATCGCTTTCTATACCTTCGGTAAGTTCTTTGTCAATTCTTCCACCCAAAGTCAAGGTTAACAGGTCCGGTAAGTTATATTCAGCTTGTAAATAACCGGATGCAATTTGTTGATATCTGTCACCATAGGTTTTTGAACTTACATCCGTATAAATATGAGTTAATCCATAAGTAAGATTTATATTTCTGCCATAGAATCCGATATTACTGACACCTTGAACATCAGCATAAAAAGAAGCTGCTTCTGATTGTCTGTATTCCGGGTTATTAGCTTGATAGGAATTATTATAGGAAGTATAATTAATCCCGAATTTCAACAATGCAAAATTTTTCTCATCGAAGATTTGAGAAAGTTCTCCAAATCCTGAATACTTCTCGGAATTTATGCGAATATCTCTGTCTGTAGAAGTCGGAGGTTGTGTTGCGGAGTCAAGAGAATTCCAATAAACCCAATCCGCACGGTTCTCGGCAGCACCGTTGAAATATACTTTTAATCGTGTATTATCGAATAAATCATAAGCAAGTTTTGAGAATATATTCCAGCGTCTGCTGTCATCATAATCGCGATATCCCTTGTCATCATATAAGCTGCCGGATGTCACAAGTGACAATTCGCCGATTTTTTGTGAATACGACAGGTTCAAACCACTGCTCAAATTTAGTGACTCAGTGAATTTCCATTGCTCATATCTCGGTTGTGTGTAAAAGCCGGAAAAGACTCGATATCTTATCTCTGCATCTTCATCAGGTTCTTCAATCGTCAGGTTTATGATACCACCGATAGCCCCTGTGCCCCATAATGCCGAGCCTGCTCCCTTAACTACTTCAACCCTGTCAATATTGTAAATAGGCAGTGCATCAAATTTAATATCACCATTATCGCCTGCCATCATCGGGAAACCATCAATCAACAAGGTAACCCTTGACCCTACACCAAATGAAAAGCCCGCCGAACCGCGAATACTAACATCGTCCTGATTTACTTCTATACCTGGTACATACACTAAGGCTTCATCGAGACGTTTGATATTTCTGTCTAAAAGCACTCTTTTGTCAATTACAGAAACCGAAATCGGTACATCTTGAACAGTCTGCACTTTTTTATTTGCTGAGACTACAACTTCACCTGTTTGCAAAGGTTGTAAGTTCAAGTAAAATATGATTCCATTATCGGCTGATAAATCTACATTCTTTTTTATAGTCTCATAACCAATCATTGAGACTATAAGATTTGCTTTATTGAAATTTCCGGGCAGATTTTTTATGATGAACTCACCCTTGGAATTTACTTTAGCACCATACTGGGTATTTTCGATACGGATACTGGCACCTGTTAAAGCAGTTTCGGTATTTGTTTCGAATACTTTACCGGAAAAGTCACCAGCTTGCAAATTAATTGAGCATAAACCCAAGAAGAGTACAACACAGACAACAATTGATATATTTAAATATTTAGTATTGATTTTCATTTTATTTTCCGAATGAATCATTTAAATAATTTTAGAATG
>JBAYPL010000296.1:0-3306 GCA_041677745.1 Kapaibacterium sp. (SeqCode) | reverse complement strand
GTATCTGTCATAGATACCTTAAATTACTTACGCAAGTTACGCAACATGGCTCAAATTAAATGGGTGAATGATATTATCGTTAATAATGCAAAAATTTGCGGTGTCATCGCACAGACTGTAATTCAAGGAGATAAAATTACCGATGCTGTTATTGGAGTAGGATTAAACGTCGAGTCTGTGCCTGTAATTCATCCAACATCATTTGTGCCTGCCGCCACTTCGATTAATTCCGTAACAGGAGAAAATTTTACTGCCGGCGAAATAAATTTACTGCTTCTCGAGCATATTGAGCTGAATTATAAATTACTTATTAGTCATGGTGTTAAAGCTATTTTGAAGAAATACAATGATTATTCCATGGTAATCGGGAGAAATATTGAGGTATGGTCGGACCCTCATGTCGGTAAGCCCAATTTGATAAATAAGGGTAAAGTTGAAAGAATAGGCGATTTCCTCGAGATTTACTTAGAGAATCAAGTAAAACCGGTTTCCGATGGAAGAATAATTATTTTGTGAGATATCTAAAATTTTATTTTGCAGTTTCAGAAAAAGTGCTTATTTTTGTATTCCCTTTTTGATGCAAATGGTCAGGTAGCTCAGTTGGTAGAGCAGAGGACTGAAAATCCTCGTGTCGGGGGTTCAATTCCCTCTCTGACCACACTAATTTTAAAAAGGCTGTGAGAGATTTCACAGCCTTTTTGCATTTTACACTCATGCATCAGATTTCATGTTTTTGCAAAATTTTATTTCCGATTGGTGTTAACAATTTGAATTATATCCTGTTATCAACATTTGTCATAATCTTAACAAACTTACGATTTATTAATCAGCCCGCATGATATCGAAACTGCTAATACATCAACTGACAATCCAATACCTGACTATGCAATTTCAACCTCTGCCAATAAGACTTTTTATATATCGGGGAAAAATACTAAATCACTTACAATATTTTTATATCTTTTGAAAAGCATTCAAATACAATAACAAGCAATATCGTGATAAGGATAATCTTGTACTTGGCAGAAAAGATGTCGAGGCAAATATACCAGACTTATTATAAGTAAAATTAAATTGTTGAATAGCTGTGAGAATCATAACAGAATATATAGATATGATCAAAATTTAATTAAGTATCATCACGAAAAAGATCAAATTCATACTGACATATCATAAGTAAAATTACTTAAAAATATATTTGTATTATTCACGTATTTTTGTATGTATAAATTTTATAAAAAAGAATTTTATGTATTTTGTCAGAATAACATTAATTATAGTTTTTTTCTTAATTCCAATTTCCGGTATGTATTCACAAAATGTCGGAATTGGAGACCAAGCAGATTTTACCCCGCACAACTCTGCTTTATTAGAGCTACGTTCCAACAGTAGGGGATTCTTGATGCCTCAGATGACAGCAGCACAAAAAAATGCAATTGTTTCTCCGGCACACGGCTTGTTGATAGTACAGACTGACATTCAACCCAGTGAGCCGTCAGGTATTTGGTATTATGATGGTTTAGACAGTCAATGGAAAAATATATACTCTACAAGTATATCAGTTTCCTTCGGAGATTTAGAGTCAGGAACAAATACTGATTCCGAAATGATAGTTGGCGGTACGGCTACGATTACTCTCGCCGGAAGTAATTCAGTCATCGAATCTAATAAATTTTCAGGCGAAGGCAGTTTGACGGACGCCATTGACCTGAACACAAACGAAACCTCAGGAGTTCTGAGCACCGATAAAGGTGGGACGGGATTAAATACTCTACCTCCATCCGGCTCGTTTATTTACAGTAACGGCACAACTTATTCAGCATCATCCCAACCTACAGCTTCAGGTCAAGTTCCGGTTTATGATCTTAATACCGGAAGCTGGGAGATGCAAGTCTTAGACTTCAGCACACTCGATAGCAGTAAAGTTTGGATAGGCAGTTCGTCAGATTCTGCTACTGCAAAAAATATTAGCGGAGATGCAAGTCTCAACTCCGAAGGAGAAGTTACTGTAACGGGATTAAGAAGTCATCCAATTTCAAACCTTACCCCTACCAGCGGACAAATACTTCAGTTCAATAGTATAAGCGGGCATTGGGAACCTGTTACCGTAGCGTCCGTAACCCCAACCTGGATTTTGACCGGTGATAAACTTCATCCTAACCCTCTTAACGATTGGTATAGTATGCAATGGGGTAATGGTGTGTCAAGTGAACATCAGGCAACTGCTTTCGGGGGAGGAACTGCTTCGGCAAACAGAGCTACTGCCTGGGGAACCGGTACTGTTGCAAGTCAGAACCTCACTACCGCATGGGGTCAGAACACTGTCGCTTCTGGCAATCTCGCAACCGTATGGGGAGATTCGAATATTGCATCCGGTGCTCTAACCAGCTCCTGGGGATTAAATAATGAAGTTAGTGGCTATATTGCTACTGCCTGGGGTGGGAGTAATCTTGCATCGGCAAATTATGCTAGCGTCTGGGGTGAAAATAATATTTCAAGTGCTGGTTACTCAACTGCCTGGGGTAGCCAGTCACAAGCTACCGGACAGTATTCTACTGCGTTCGGTAAGTCTGACACTGCATCAGGCTTCGCTTCAGTGTCATTTGGTGAAAATAATAATGCTATCGGAAATTACTCATTCGCCTTTGGCAAAAGTAATCGTTCACAGGGTATTTACTCTATTGCAGGTGGACATAATACAACTGCATTCTCAGGTATGGAAACTGTCTTTGGACAATTTAACAGCAATTATACTGCTCAGAATAGTTGGGACTGGAGCTCTCCCGACAGGTTATTTGTGCTGGGCAACGGTTCAAGCAACAATAGCAGAAGTGATGCTTTGATTGTATATAAGGACGGAAATTCAGACCTTTTCGGAAATCTTGCTTTAAAAAATAATACAAATAATATGTCGAGCGAATTGAGGCTTTATCAGCCTTCACAGTATGGCAATTATTACTCCGGCTTCAAGTCTGACTCCCTTAGTCAAAATCTTGTCTATACTTTGCCGAAAGATGAAGTCAGCAACGAAATATCTATTCTGGTTAATTCCGGCAACAATAATCTGAAATGGATGAAAACAGGTGACCTGCAAGCTGAATCAAAATTCAACATATTGGATATAATCAACCAATCATCATACACTATTCCCGATACTGTGACTCATGTACTCGTAAATCACAATCAAATAAGCAATTTGACTTTATACTCGGGTATAGACAACACCGGCAAGGTTGTTTTTATCAAAAGAATAAGCCCAGATCATGTAGTGCAAATTTGTCCGGGCTCAGGTCAAACTATTGATGG
>JBAYPL010000295.1:0-3334 GCA_041677745.1 Kapaibacterium sp. (SeqCode) | reverse complement strand
TATTTGCTTGTAATATTTCACCTGTAGCATCATCCTGAATAAATGGCACTACGTATATCGAAGGTTTGTACAAATCTATCGCAAGTACTTGACTATGTGTGAAAGTTTTATCTTCGCCGGCTGCCAAATTCAAAATCTGACCGTTTATGTCGGGCAACATGTGTCTTACCACATAGTAGAAATCTTTTTCACCGTTAGTACCGGCACTCTCGTAATAGTGATAGCCTTCTACAACAGCAATTTGAAGTTTCTTTCCGGAACTTGCTGCTGAGCTGCTTACTTTTACAGTAGTATTGATAGTTTGTCCTTCAATCGAGGATTGAACATCTATAGAGTAGGGTGATTCTGTGCCGGCAACAGCGGTAACAGCATTGGTTAAAGCGTTCAAATCAGATGGAGCGCCATCGTAAAAATTATTTGAAGATGCTGTTCTTCGGATACCGTTTACGAATGCTGTCGGAACACCGAAACTTTGTATTTTGTTGGCATAAAATCCGAATCGTCCCATATGCATATCAGGATTATCTGAGTACATAACATCTCTTCCCGGAAAATTCGGGTGAAACATTATGGGAATTACTTTGTCGGTATTCTGTCTCAACCAGCCTTTAAAGGTAGGATTCTGAGCAGCACATGGACCACAAGAGGCATTAGTGAACTCTTCGACGAGAACCATTCGGGGTGCAGCTTCCAATGTATGATTGAAAGTTGAAAATCCCAGAATAATCATGGTAATAAAGCCAAATACTATTGTATTGACATTTTTCATAAGAATCTCCGCTTAATTATTAAAACAAATATCTATATAAACAATTTGATTTTCAATAAAGTTACATTCAATAATTATTTTTTATTTTTTGTTTCATACTACTTAATATTTAAAAATAACAAAATTTTTGTTAGGAAAAAATTAATTTTGTCGTTTTCAACAACTTATGACTTAATACGAATGCATATATATGAAACAAAAGCAATATTTATGTACATTTAAAAACTGTTGTATTTTTTATCCACAATTATCAAATATTTTATAGGAAAAAACGAATTTATTAATTTGTGAAACTGTATTACATATTTAAATGATAAGTACAATCGGAATAGATGGGAATTTTTTGGCAATAGAGCCGGAATATTCAAATTATGAAAAATCAGAAATTGCGATAATTTCCGCCCCTTACGAACATACTGTAAGTTATGGAGAAGGCGCCGGCAGAGGACCCGAGGCAATACTCGATGCCTCAGCATACGTTGAATTTTATGATGATGAATGTCGTAGGGAGCTTTGTTTCGAAAAAGGTATTGCTACACTTGAAGCAATAGACTTCAAAGGTAAAACTGATAAAACTGCCTTGGATATGATTGAAAATTTGGTTGACCAAACCATACGCGATGGTAAATTTGCAGTAACCTTGGGTGGTGAACATACAATATCCACAGCACCAATTGCAGCACATTTTAAACATTACCCGACAATGAGTTTATTGCACTTTGATGCTCATTCGGATTTGCGTGACTCATATCAAGGTACAAAATATTCACATGCATCGTTTATGGCACGTGTTGCGGAATTTTTCCCGAGCGAAAGAATCACTCAGGTAGGAATCAGAGCTCAATGCAAAGAAGAAGCAGAGTTTATTGAAGAGAATAAAATCAATACATTTTATGCATCAGCAATCAGGCGCGGACTCCATGGCAGTAATTGGCAACAGCAAGTTGTAGATAGTCTTGGAGACAAAGTGTATTGTACATTTGATGTGGATTATTTTGACCCGGCTATAATGGCAGCAACAGGCACACCGGAGCCGGATGGATTTATGTACAGTGAAACAATTGATATATTCAGATTATTTAAGAAGTCCGGTAAGAAATTAATTGGTTTGGACCTTGTCGAACTTGCACCGTCTAATAATCATAAACACTGTGATTTGACGGTTGCGAGGTTGATATACAAGATTCTGAACCTTTGTTGTTAAGTCGCTTAGTACAAAGCGGTTAAAAATAGACAGATAAAAAATTTATGAGGTTGTAATGATTAAGAAAATTACTTTAATTGTATTGACATCAATACTGATTTTATCAAGCAGGGCTTACTCACAGCCGGAAGTATCTTATATAATTCCGGACATTGGTGCTCCGTCCATGAACGTGTATGTTGAATTTATTTCACCTCACAGTTTGAAAGATAACTTCGGTCAGGACGGCTTTTATCTTAATAATACCGGTGATGCTGTTCGAGTGATACCTCAAAATTCATCAGATGAGAGTAAAGTCAAGATTGGACCTGTAGTTGTTAGTTGGGAGGGAAGATTAATCTCTACACAAATTTTTGTCAATCCGACATTAGAACCCGACTCTTATGATGCTTTGATTTTAAGTCAAGGCTTCAGAATACCCTTAGTGGTAGTAGTAAACGGAGTAAGTTCACAAGCTCAGATGTTTTACATTGTCAAACCTCGACCTTATTTCGATGGAGTGGTACAAACAGATACAACATTCGGTGAAGGAGGATTAGGCCGGCGTTCACCACGTGGTGCAATGATTTTTGATTCAATAAAATTGGGCAATAAGATTTATACAGTCTCCACTAATGACTGTGATCCTAACACAGATGGTAATCAGGGCTATCTTCCCTTTGTTCTGCTATCTAAAGGAAAAGTTGAAGGTGCGGGTGCTGAATCAAGCATAATATCAGTGTCTTCCACAAATTCAAACGGTGGACCCGGCGGAGGCGGGGGTGGCGGACGTTTCTTTGACGGTACAGGAAGCATAGGCGACAACGGAGGAGACGGATTTGTCGGCGGAGGTGCCGGTGGGCGTAACAATGCAGGAATACCATTTGTAACAAATGAATTTAGGAATCATGGAAGTGGTTCCGGTTTGAATGGTATTTCTTTGAACGGTGTCCCCTACCCCAAGAATGAAGCTTATGAGTCTGCCGGAGGAGGTACAGGTCACCCGTTCGGCTCATCAGGAACATCTTGCAATAACGGTAACAATTGCTCAACCGACGGTGAGTTTGGCGGTGGCAGCGGTGTCAATCAAGTACGACAAGGAGGCTCCGGCGGCTATGGAACTGATGGTGATGGATTTGGTAACAGTGGTGGCAAATCACACGGGAACATTATGAACATACCTATTGCAGGTGGCTCCGGCGGTGCCAGCGGTAACCCGCAAGGCTTAGGTGTTTATTCAGGAAGCGGTGGCGGTGGCGGTGGTGCTATAAGCTTATTTGCCTCCGAGATATCGGGTATAAAAATTAATGCTCATGGTGCTGATGGATATAATTTCTCCGGTACACATGTTAATACCGAAAGATCTCCGGAACCTTTCGGAG
>JBAYPL010000294.1:0-3349 GCA_041677745.1 Kapaibacterium sp. (SeqCode) | reverse complement strand
TTTCAATCCTTCACGCATGGCATTTACTTCGATAATTATTTCAGGAGCGGTTAATCCAACGCCCGGAACTATTTTCTTGATTGAGTGCATATCAGAGAGAGTAAGTCCGGGTGAATACTTTTTGGAATCGGACTTTTTCTCGGTTGGAGACTCCTCCGCTTCATCTTGTTTTGCAAGTTCTTCCATTTTCTTAGTGTCGAGCGGTTTTACAATTATGTTATTTGTGCCGAGCAGTTTCATTTTTTCCAATATTTCCTGTTCAGCACCGCTCCCAATAGCAAGCATTGAGATAACACTTGCAACGCCGAAAATTATACCGAGCGAGGTCAACACCGAACGGATTTTATTCTGAAGAATGGCTTCAGAAGCAATTTTAAAATTATAGGTGAATCCGGTCAACACATCAATCACCTTTTTTTAATAATATCAAGGTGTAATCATCGTGACTGCCGTCCGGGGCAGACAACAATACTTGTTCATCTTTACTGAGTCCTTTATTTATCACTACTTCATTGTCATTCATTTCTCCGATTTCAACTTCATTACGTTTAATTTTTTTACCATCTTTCAAGAAAACATAATAAGTTTTTTTACCGTCTTTATTCTCTTGTGAATGAAGGCATTCTATGGGTATGAACAATGAATTCGGAATCGTGGATATTTCAATTTCATTGGCGGTTGTCATAGATGGAAGCAGGGTAGTATCTTTTTCATTGACACTGATAATCACCTCGAATACTTTAGCATTAGAGCCGCGTCTTTGCTCACCGATATTCGCAACTTTAACAACTTCACCTGTAATTCTTTTGTCCGGATTTGCATCGAGATTAATTTTCACCTTCTGTCCGGATTTTATCTTCTGAATATCTATTTCATTTACATAAGTAACTGACTCCATAGAGGTCAAGTCAGGCAGAGTAGCAACAATAGGATACCAAGCATCCACTGTAGAGCCGACCACCTTACGCCTTCCATCCCACTCTCTTGCATATATTACCATACCGGAAGCAGGAGCTTTGATATTAAACTGGTCTAAGGTTTCCATATACAGAGCCATTTTTTGTTGTTCTTTCATCATATCAGTAAGAATGATGTTTATCTTTGTAATAGACTGTTTTACCTTAGTTTCATAATTTTTCTTAGATTGTGCAAAACTCCTCTGGGTACGTTCATAATCCAATTCTACTTGTCTGATGACCGAAGGAGCTTCATATTTAGATTGTTCCATTTGCAGTTTCTTTTCCTGCAGATTAAACTCGATATTTTCCAGTTCATCACGAGCTTGTGACAGTGTAAGAGTACTGTCAAGCTTCGCTTGTGTGAGCTGGGATTCAAATTTCTGAATATTTAATTGTATTTCCTTCACTTCACGCATTATTTCTGTTTTATCTAATTCGGCGACGAAATCCCCTTCCTTGACTATAGTTCCTTCATCAACTATTTTGGTTATTTTCATCTGCCAAATACCTAAGGATCTTGCATTGTTAGGTCCTCGGATATCTATGCTGTTTTTTGCTCTGAGCTCACCGGTATTGTTTACTACCGAACGAAATTCACCATAACTTGGTTTCACGGCAATATATGTACCTTTGTCGTCTTCACTTAGAAAGAAATAAAATATTACCGATATAATTGCTATTATGCCTAATGAAACGAAAATCTTTATTTTCATAATTAATTTTGAGAATTTGAAATATTATGAAAGTAAAATTAAGAAAAATTCAATTAAAAAAATAGAATATTTTGAATAAATTCCGAATTTTTCTCAAATTGTTCAATTTACCCTTTGGCACTGTAATTGATTTTAAGCAGATTGTTTGTATTAATACTGAGATTATTATGATTGTTTTGAATCATTTGTTTAAAAATAGAGTGCCATTACTCGAGTCGGCGCTTGACGCTTACACACTTCGCCAAAAGACAATAGCAAAGAATATAGCCAATGTAAACACTCCGAATTATGTACCGGAAAGAGTAAGGTTTGAAGAGCTTCTGGACGGCAGCAAAGACTCGTTACGGAATAACCTCACAAGTTCAGGCCACTTAGACAGTAATGGCAGGACAGTTAAAGCAAGTGTAGAAGATGCACCATACAATGAAGCTGAAGTATATCATTCCGGAGAAACTCATGTAAATGTTGACACTGAGATGGGTGAACTCGCTCGAAACCAGATTAGAATGCGTTTTGCAACACAGATGATTTCCAAATATTTTAAAGGCTTGAACTCTGCAATAACAGGTCAAGCATCTAATTCATAGAATGTAGAATATTAACCGAATGGCTGATAATGACAAACAATATTTTTTCAACTCTCGATATTAGTGCCAAAGGTATGAGTCTTCAAAGAGCAAGACTCGGTGCCGTAGCAAATAATATTGCTAATGTAAATACTACAAAGGATACCGAAGGCAATGTTTACAAACGAGAAGTAGTAATTGCCAAGAAAGTAGCAGATACAAGATTCGAAAACGAGTTAAATGACCAAATTGATTTATCCAGAACATCAAATACTCATGGCAAAAATATATCAGGAGCTAATAAATTTGCAGGAGGAATGGTATTTGAAGTCAGAAAAGATGAGGCAGAGCCCAGATTAGTATTTGATCCCTCCCACCCTGATGCACGTGATGACGGATATGTTGAATATCCGGATATCAATATTGTAACAGAGATGGTCGAAATGATTACGGCTCAAAGAGCATTCGATGCAAATGTTCAAGTAACAGATGCAGCGAAAAATATAGCAAAATATTCATTAGAGATTTAACAAGGATGGAGTATGAGAATTGATACTTTGAACTTGAACAAAGTATATAATTTAAATGGCACAAACGGACTTAACAATAGGATAAACTCGACAACATCTATAAAGACGGAAGAAACTGAAAACGATATTACGGTTAATGTTCGAAATTACGACACAGAAAAGAAACTGATATCAGGTGCGGAACGAAATTTCTTCATTAACATGTTTCCAGAAAGTTCAAAACAAATTGCCAAATATGAAATTTTTACAGGAAATGGTAAACTTGTCAATACAGTAAGCAGATTGGGCACAATTATTGACGGAAAAATTTAATCAAATAGGATATTCATAATTGAAAGGATTCAGAGAATGAACATAAGTGGTATTGGATTCGGTGGATTTACCCCCGAAAACATGATGTCCGGCAATATGTTGAAAGGTGGCATTATCCCGGAAGAATTTGCAAATGCCAGCGGCTTAGATAAAATTAATTCTGGATTGAGTAAAAACTTTAACCCTGAGAACTCATCTATACCTTTACCACCGCAAAACCCATC
The DNA here is from genome assembly GCA_041677745.1 of Kapaibacterium sp. (SeqCode). Taxonomy (GTDB): domain Bacteria; phylum Bacteroidota; class Ignavibacteria; order Kapaibacteriales; family UBA2268; genus JANJTB01. The sequence goes on along the minus strand of JBAYPL010000294.1, from coordinate 45 downwards.
CATGGGCATCAGTACCGGCATTGGCAACAATCTGGTTCTAAAAGG
>JBAYPL010000293.1:0-3368 GCA_041677745.1 Kapaibacterium sp. (SeqCode) | reverse complement strand
CAATACGATGAAGCTCGAATTACAGAAAGTATTGAACAAGCACAAAATGAACTTCAGATTTCAAGCACGCGTAAAGCGTCCTTACAGTATTTACAGGAAGTTGAACAAGCAAAAAATTTCTCTTGAAAAGATTTACGACTTATTAGCACTAAGAGTGATAACTGATACACGAGAAAATTGTTATTTGGTGTTAGGTGCCGTTCATAATAATTGGATACCTATCGAAGGCAGGTTCAGAGACTGGATTACATTTCCTAAGGCTAACGGATACCGTTCAATACAGACTACGGTCGCAACAAGAGCGGGTGATAAATTCGAGATTCAAATTCGCACAGAAGAAATGCACCACGAAGCAGAATACGGTACATCGGCACACTGGGCTTATAAGCAAGGTGCAGACATAGGCAACCATGACTGGATTTCCAAGCTCAGAGAGTTTCTCGAAAACGATGAATACTTCGACAATCCATTTGCTGCTTTCGAAAGATTGAAAAACGAGATGAAGCGGGATTATATCAATGTTCTGACTCCTAAAGGTGAAATACGTTCACTGCCGGAAGGTTCGACACCATTAGATTATGCATTCGCCGTACATACTGATTTAGGATATAAGACTACCGGAGCACGCGTTAACGGCAAGTTTGTCAGTGTTAAAAAAGAACTGAAGTCCGGAGATGTAATTGAAATTATAAGCTCTAATAATGCTACACCTTCACGAGATTGGTTGAACATCGTCAAAACAGCAAGAGCAAGATCCAAAGTGCTCCGCTGGTTTAAAAAGAATGAGCAAGAGCTTCTTATAGCTGATGGACGTGATGCTTGGGACAAGCTTAAGTCTAAATATAAAAAGAAACTTGTCGGCTATGAAGATGAACAGAAGTTTAAAAGTAATATTGCCAAAATCGGATTCAAGTCTTACGATGATTTCTATTACAGTGTCGCTACCGGTGGTATTAAATGCACTCTATTTCAATTGAAAAAACTTTATCCCGAAGCTTTCAAAAAAATTGAACCTGAAAAACGTGGTTCATCAGGCTTGTACAATAAAGAACAGAAACCTCAAATCAGGGTTGAGGGTATTGGCGATATCGAAGTTAAGTTGGCAAGATGTTGCTCCCCGATTAAAGGTGAGCCTATTATTGCTTACATTACAAAAAAGTCCGAGCTGAAAATTCATTCTCGAAATTGCTCTTACATCAATTCTTCCGAGTTTGACAAGGATTGTTTCAAACATGCCGAATGGATGAGTGGCGAATTTATTCAACTTGTAAAATTAAAATTATTTGGAGAAAGCTATAGTAAAATTCTCGCAGCTGTTGTTGATGCTGCAGAAAGTTTAAAAATAAAAATCATTGACACAGTCAAATTTGCTAAGTCCGGAAATGAAGGATTATATCTTGAAATTGAAGTAAAAGAAATTGCTCAATTGGACAATCTGAAATCGAAATTGAAAAACTCCGGCGCTGTGGATGCTGTGAAGAATGTATAATTAGCTTATACTGTCAAGCCAATTATTTAGAATTTCAGCACCTTTTGATGTTATGATTGATTCAGGATGATATTGAATGCCTGTGATATTATACTCTTTGTGTGAAAATGACATGACTACTCCATCTTCTGTTCTGGAACTTACTTCCAAACAGTCAGGCAAAGGCTCACTGACTGCCCATGAATGATAGCGTCCTACATAAATATCATCCTGAATATTCTTGTATATGTAGTTGCCGTTGTGGATAATTTTGGTACGTATGCCATGTCTCACAAAAGGTATCCTGTATAATTCGGCACCGAAATATTCTGACAAAGCCTGATGACCAAGACAAACACCTAAAATATTTTTGTTCAAACAGTGTCTGGCAATTACTTCCATCATGACAGGGAAATCACTCGGTAATCCCGGACCCGGCGACAGTACTATACCATCAGCTGTATCGGTAAGGTTGATTTGCTCAGATTTCTTGACTATCACAATTTCAGCTCCTGCTTCTTCAAACATCTGTACTAAATTGTAAGTAAATGAATCTGTGTTATCTATTAGTGCAAGTTTCAAGTGTTTCTCTTTGATAATGTTAAAAAAAGTGCTGATATCTATAATAAGATAACAGCACTTTTATTGTTAATCAAATATTTAATTATACTGTACCGACATCAGGTGTTCTCGAGCCGAGTTGGCTGTCAATCATAAACAAAGCGTGAGGGTTATCACCAATCATGCGAAGCTTCTCCACAATTTCATTAGCTGTGGCTTCTTCTTCAACTTGCTCGGAAACATACCACTGAAGAAGATTTTCAGTTGCGAAATCATTTTCTGATTTAGCCAATGCAACAAGCTCATGAATCCAACCCGTAACTAATGTTTCATGGTGATATGCATCTTCGAAGGCTTTGAGAGGTGATTCCCAGTCATTCTGTGGCTCATTTATGGATTTGATCTCCGGCTTACCGCCTCGTTGAATTATATAATGGAAAAATTTCATGGCGTGAATCATCTCTTCATTTGCCTGAAGCTCCATCCATTTTGCGAATCCGTTTAAATTCTTGGATGAATAATATGCTGACATGGCAAGATATAGATTTGACGAATACATTTCTCTTTGAATCTGTGTGTTTAAGGCATCTAAGATTGTCTTTTTCATAACTTATCCTTTTCCTGTATTAAATAAATAAAATATTTCAATTTACACTATATGAACGTAAGCACAAATTAATTATTATCATACACTCGATGAAATATTTCATTGTTAATTCTTTATTTAGATGATGTTAATGGCTTTTGAAATACCTTTGTATTTTCAAATGAACTATTTCACAAGCAATGAAAATTTAATTTGCACATTAACAAAATTCTTCTTACTTTTGTAATCTTGTTTTTCGGGGTGTAGCGCAGTCCGGTTAGCGCACCTGCTTTGGGAGCAGGGGGTCGGGGGTTCGAATCCCTCCACCCCGACACAGTTAAAGTCGTAAGTTTAATTACGGCTTTTTTTATTGTATCTAAGTTGAATTTATCCCTCTCTTTTGGAAATTTTCTATCAGGACATTAATAAATCACAAATCGGAACTTATGTCTCAGCCTTTCCACGTGTTTCCAAATGAATGCAGTGCTTAAATGCAGAGAAATTGACATCACGTTTCTCCTGTATCCCTCGATATTTAGCATTAATAGCGCTTTGTCTTTATCCCGTAAGGAGTTTATTGAACTTTCCAAAGTCAATCTGTCATCAATTTCGGATTGTAGCTTTGCGGGTAGTATGAATCGCCATCTGTAAGGTTAAACCCGAGACTATCGGCAAGCTCGCTAAAGTCACGTGCTTTTCGAGATGTTCCCGCAAAATTATTGATTTCTCTTCCGATGTGTAACGTTTCTTCTT
>JBAYPL010000292.1:0-3383 GCA_041677745.1 Kapaibacterium sp. (SeqCode) | reverse complement strand
TTCGCCCTTGCTCGAAGGAACCAAAAGAGCAGCATTACTTGACTCAGGATTAATTAAATCAATTGCCATTAATATAAATTCGTTAAGCAGATACAACAAGGTTCACCTGATAAATTCTATGAATGATTTAGGTGAAAGTACGTATGACATTGACAAAGTAATTCTTAAAAAATAGAAAAAATTGTTATGAATTATTTCAAATATAATCGTCTTCTACAAATATCAAAGATAATAAAAAATACTAAAAATGAAACATAAATTCAAATTGCATTCATCATATAAACCGGCCGGTGACCAACCTAAAGCAATCAAAGAATTGGTAGAAGGATTGGAAAGAGGCGATCAACATCAAACCCTACTTGGGGTTACAGGTAGCGGAAAGACATTTACAATTTCCAATTTGATTGAAAAGTCTCAAAGACCAGCTTTGATTATTTCCCATAACAAAACATTAGCGGCTCAGCTATATGCAGAGTTCAAGTCATTTTTCCCTGAGAACAGAGTTGAATTTTTTATTTCATATTATGACTATTACCAACCTGAAGCATATATTGTCAAGTCGGATACATACATTGAAAAAGATTTTTCAATTAATGACGAGATTGACAGACTGAGATTAAGAGCGACGTCAGCCCTTGTAGAAGGTAGGCGGGATGTAATAATAGTAGCTTCCGTAAGTTGTATTTATTCAATTGGAAAGAAAGATGATTTCGCATCATTTGTGTTTAAAATACAACCCGGAATGAAAATCAACAGGCAACAAATACTATACAGACTGCTCGATATGCACTATGAACGTAATGATTATGAATTCAAGCGTGGTACATTTAGAGTAAGAGGCGATATTGTTGACATTATACCCGCTTATGAAGATAAAGAAGGAATCCGTATTGAGCTATTTGGTGATGAAGTTGACAGAGTCACGGTCATAGATGCAATCACCGGTAGAGTGATTGAAGAGCTGAAAGAAGGGATAATACATCCAGCAAAACTGTTTGTTACACCCGAAGAACGTCTTCATCAAGCAATGCGGGATATTCGTGATGAAATGATAGAAAGATTGAAAGTACTAAGAAGCGAAGATAAATTATTGGAAGCTCAAAGACTAGAACAACGAACACTCTTTGACCTCGAAATGATGAAAGAAGTCGGATACTGTTCCGGCATCGAAAATTACTCTATGCATCTTACAGGAAGACAATTTGGAGAACGACCCCATTGTATTTTCGATTTCTTCCCCGAGGATTTCTTATTGATTGTAGATGAAAGTCACGTAACTATACCGCAAGTACGGGCTATGTATAATGGTGATCGTTCACGTAAAAGCAGCCTTGTAGAACATGGATTCAGACTTCCATCTGCACTTGAAAACAGACCTTTAAAGTTTGAAGAATTTGAATCAATGTCTAAGCAAACTATTTATGTAAGTGCTACTCCCGGTCCCTATGAACTTGAAAAATCCGGTGGTGTTGTAGTGGAACAAGTTATTCGTCCTACCGGATTGTTGGACCCATTAATAAGTGTAAGACCGATTAAGAATCAAATTGACGACTTGCTCAATGAAATAAAAAAGCGTGAATTAAAAAAAGAAAGAGTTCTTGTTACTACACTCACAAAAAGGATGGCAGAGGACCTGACTGAATATTTCAGAAATTTAAATATCAAAGTTGCGTATATACATTCTGATGTGGACTCCTTGGAAAGAGTCGAAATCATACGTGATCTTCGTATTGGTGAATATGATGTGTTGGTAGGTGTCAACCTTCTGCGTGAAGGATTGGATTTACCGGAAGTATCCCTTGTTGCTGTACTTGATGCAGACAAAGAAGGATTCTTACGCAGTGAACGCTCACTGCTTCAGATTGCCGGCAGAACCGCAAGAAACGTCGAAGGGTTAGTCATCTTGTACGCAGATAGAATCACCAACTCCATGAACGTGCTGATAGAGGAAACAAACCGAAGACGACAAATTCAGCAATTATATAACGAAGAACATGGAATCAATCCAAAAACTATATATAAATCTATACAGGAAATTCTTGACTCAACATCAATCGCAGATGTAAGCGGCTCAATGAGCAGGCGAAACTCAGAACCGAAGACAAAAGAGTTTTTGTCAGCTGCAGAACCTATGATAGAATATATGAACAAGCAACAATTAAAAGAGCTTAGCGACAAAATGTATATCGAGATGAAAAATGCTGCAAGAGACTTAGATTTTGAACGAGCCGCAAGTTTGCGGGACGATATCGGCAAGCTAAACCTGAGAATTGAAAGTATCTCAGATAAAGCATAATCCGGATAATTTAATTTTGTTTACCTGTTTTAAGACTTTTAAAAATCAATTTATTATTTATTTGTAATTTTCATCATTATTAAGGTTCCGGTTATTATTAATGCTATTAGAGAATCGCCGATTAATACTGATGATAAATAAATATTTGCCAATGATAGAGTAAAGCAAATATAAAACATAAAGCCCTTAAGAAATTTCTTGGGGAATAAAGAGTACATAAGAGCAAAAGTAAAAAAAACGATTGATGTTTCCTTTAACCAATTAATTTTAGCAAAAATGGAAATCATCCATATGATGTATGCAGAAAATACAATTGAAAATGAAACAATACTTTGTAATTCATTGCTAAACAATTTATTGAAGAAACTCTCATTATTACCAATATACGCCTTGATATCATCATGACTATACTTATTCGAAAGCTTACTCACAATATTTTCTCTAATCTCATTATCCATTATTAACCTAAGAATTTTTAAATTATATCTCAAATAAATATTTAATAAAATGATTACTAAAAATCTGATAAATATTAAAAAGTGTTATAAATAACTTTACATAAATAATAAAAACATATCATTTATACAATTTTTTTTATTATAAAGCAACAAAAAACTAAGAATATTCAATTTTTTTTTTAAATTTGATTATCCAAACCTCAATTTACAACATCTTTCCGGTCTCTAACAAATCCAAAGAATCAAATAGAGGACAAAGCAAGTTCTGTCCCTACCTTAGGTCGAATAATTCAGGCATTCAAATCAATATCAACAATCGAAATAAAAAAGTTAAGAGATGTTCATGGTATTCCCATATTGCAAAGAAATTATTACGAATAAATAATCAGAAATGAAAAAGAGTGTTAATCATTCTTTGCCACAAACAAACCTATTGCAATATTTAAAAATTACAAAGTAAAGCAATTGTCTCGAAATATTACAAGTAATGAATGCAGGTATTGAATGTATGTATTGGGTGCAGGGAAAATAATTCTAATCAAGAAATGGTAAGATACCGAATGTTTCATTATAAGGGACGTTTAAGTCAACAAATTGAAATTTTGGTTCGGTTTCTTGTTTTATCAGGT
>JBAYPL010000291.1:0-3525 GCA_041677745.1 Kapaibacterium sp. (SeqCode) | reverse complement strand
GATTCCCGTTTTCACGGAAATGACAATGTGACAAAGAAGGTCATTCCCTCGCATGAGGGAATCCAGAGTGAGAATTGATTCCCATTTTCATGGGAATGACAAAGCAATAGATTCCCGTTTTCACGGGAATGACAATGCGACAAAGAAGGTCATTCCCTCGCATGAGGGAATCCAGAGTGAGAATTGATTCCCATTTTCATGGGTATGACAAAGGAGCAGATTCCCGTTTTCACGGGTATGACAATGCGACAAATACAGTCATTACCTCGTAAGAGGGAATACAGAGTGAGAATTGATTCCCATTTTCATGGGAATGACAAAGCAATAGATTCCCGTTTTCACGGGAATGACAATGCGACAAATAAAGTCATTCCCTCGCAAGAGGGAATCCACAGAGACAAAGCAATAGATTCCCATTTTCATGGGAATGACAATGTGACAAAGAAAGTCATTCCCTCGCAAGAGGGAATACAGTCAGCTTTTCTTAAATAATAACCAATCGGTTGTTTTTTATTTGATTTGTTCATATATTACTTCTGTGTACCGATAGACCAAATATTGCCTGCAATGTCTATAAATGTGCCACGCTTGTCAGGATCACCTTGCTGTTCGACTGGTTTATGAATTATCTCACATCCTGCTTGGATTGCACTTTCAAATACTGAATCAACATCGGGTACATATAGATGTACAACTTGACGGAATTGCGGATATTTTTCGTTTGAATTGCTCATCATCAAAATCGAATCATCAATCCGGATTTCAGCATGGACAATCCTTCCATCTGAATCTTCGAATCGTCTTAGCTCTTCCCCATTTAATACTTTTAACAGGAAATCAATGAAGCTTTGAGTATCGTCAACTATGAAATACGGTGACAATGAGTTGTATGAATCTGGTTTAAAATGCTTTGTCATGTTCGACCTCGGTTTATACATGTAATTAATTAAATGTTTTACGATAAACTTCTTAATTTAGTTGATACAAAATAATTTTTTTCGTATCTATAAATTCATATATTTATTATTCACAGAAGCACTCGATTAAAAAGCAACATTTTAATTTTTTGGAAGCGAAAAAATGGTTAAATTTGTAAGTTATTAATTTGTGGTTTCAATGAAAAAAATTCTTTCAATATTTTTTAATATAGACAGAGCTTATTTGACTGGTCTTACTATTGACAAAGATGGTGCGACACTTGATTATATCAACTCAAGTTTTCACCATGTTGACTTAGCAAGCATAAATTCCGATGAGTCTAAGAATGGAGTAGCAGAGCTTACAAAATTTTTCTATGAAATGGATTTCGAGCCTGATGAGATAAGCATCACTTTGCCATCAGAAAGTGTTTTAGTAACGAAATTCCCCGGTAGAAGCAATATGAACGATGAACAACTTGCACAACTTGTCAATCTTGAGATTAGGCAAATATTTCCTCAACATGACAGTAGTGATTTCAGTACTTTCGTCGTTCCGATGATACCCAAAAATGAGAAGCTTGGGCAGATGATGGCAGTGATAGTCCCTAATGAAGATTTTAAGATAATCGAAGATTTAGTTCATACATTGAATAAGCCTATCATGAAATTTGAGATAACACAGCTTAATGCCCATAACAGCTTTCTTTTCAATTATCCGGAAATGGCATCAAGAACTGCTATGTTCGTATCGGTTCAAGGACAATTCATGGATATAAGTGTTCTTGACGAGGGCAAGCCTGTATATTACAATTTGATAGCCTTACAGGAGCTTAGTCAAAGCGGTAGCCTACTTGATAAGGAATACGGAAAAATTGTACCGGATTATGTTGATTCTATTGATGCCTGTTATTTCTTTGGCACGGATTTAAACAAAAGTACAAATCTTCAACTTTGGGAAACAGCAAGTTTATTAGGAATTTTTGAAGCAAAAAGACTAAATGCTTTCAGGATGATTAATACTAATCTTTCCCAACGTGAACGAGATTATTGTGCAAGGACAATGCACATATTCCCTGCTTGTATCGGAGCTTGTCTGCCTTCTCAACATAAAGTGATAAAGATTTGATGAGAATAATAGGCGGTAAATTCGGCGGCAGAAGGATAAATCTGAAGATTCCGGAAAATGTGAGACCAACTTCGGATAAGATTAAAGAGTCTATGTTCAATGTGTTGAGTAATTTGATTGATTTTGAAGGTAAACATGTTTTAGACCTGTTTGCCGGTACCGGGGCTTTGGGGTTTGAAGCATTGAGCAGAGGTGCCGGATATGTTCAATTCATTGACAAAAACAGGAAGTCTATTGAATTAATAAAGAATTCAGCATATACTCTCGGTGCCCATAAAAGTTCGATTAAAGTACGTTCAGCAGATGCTAACACCTTTTTGAACACATCGGAAAGCGACGATATGATGTTTGATTTGGTGTTTGCTGACCCGCCTTATGATGTGGATATTTATGAAAAACTTCTAAACAGTTTTGTTGTTTCTAAGATTCTTAAAAATAGTTTTATTGCCGTTGTCGAATTCAGGTCCTCAAATACACTAATTATTCCGGAGGCTTTATCAGAAATTACAAGAAAAGTATCAGGTGATACTGGCTATATTGTTTTGGAAAGAAATTGATTTTTTTTGAGTTACCGTTATATTCTTTTTTAATATGTAAAAGAAAAATTCCGATAAGTGAAATATGTATTTAAGAATAGAAAATTTAGAAGAAAAAAAATTAATTGGAATGTTTTCGGAAATGTCATTTGCTGAGAATACCACAGGAATTTTATGGCGTGATTTCATGGCACGAAGAAAAGAAATTCAAAATGCCACTACACGTGATTTAATTTCGATGCAAATTTATCCGCAAGATTTTGATTTCTCACCACATAAAAAATTCATCAAGTGGGCTTGTCAGGAAGTAAGCCATTTTCAGGATGTTCCTGATGGAATGGAAAAATTTATTTTAAGTGAAGGCTTATATGCAGTGTTTCTGCATAAAGGCTCAAGTATGGATAATTCCACATTTCTTTATATATTCCAAAAATGGCTGCCCGAATCAGATTACGAGCTTGATAATAGACCACATTTCGAGATATTAGGTGAGAAATATAAAAATAACGACCCATCATCTGAAGAAGAAATATGGATACCTGTTAAAGCAATATGAAGGAGTATTTTAAAATGAATAATTAGGAAATCATTTACAAAACAATTAATGTATCTGCCCTTTTAAAATTTTTAGCAGATACACTAATTGTATTATTCTTTACTGGTTTATTCTTTCTTAAAAGTATAAGATATTATTACTTCTTTTCCATCCTCAATAATTCTGTTCTTATAGCTTAAAATACTGTCATTAACAGAATATGGACCAATTTTAGTGTCAATATCATTATGAAGTACAAGTCTGCCTCTCATTACATCACAATATCCGGTAAAGATCACAGTACTACCACTAACAATACTATCCTCACGGAAATTACCATTTTGTCCGATATTTAAAGTATATGAATAAAATGATATGTTATCAAGGTCAACTTCAATTTCATTTCCG
>JBAYPL010000290.1:0-3537 GCA_041677745.1 Kapaibacterium sp. (SeqCode) | reverse complement strand
AATCGCCATCTGTAAGGTTAAACCCGAGACTATCGACAAGCTCGCTAAAGGCACGTGCTTTTCGAGATATTCCCGCAAAATTATTGATTTCTCTCCCGATTTGTAACGTTTCTTCTTTTCCATTTTACCCTTAAAAAGATTAATTTGTTAATTACAATTATAAACCTTTTTTCTGTTTGTTTAATATTGGAACTGTTATGCTCCAAACCCGCGAAATGTGACAATTTTTTTTGGGGGGAGTGACTGATAAATCAGTATATTTGTTTAATTCAAAGAAATTATCGTACTTTTGTGAGTTTGTATATATGTAGTTATAAAAATGAGTTTTTCGGAAAGGTTAGCAAAACTTGATAGAATAGCAAGACCCATTGTATCAATGATGTCTCCGAGATTTTACATTGATTTTTATTCGCGTGCGAGAAGGGATTTTCTGCAAAGACTCTCGGATGAAGAGCCGCACAATTTGAATATTGACAGTTGGATTAAACCGGTAAAACTCTGGGATATTGAATTTAACAGCAGAATATTCAATGCAGCCGGTATGTTCAAGAATGGCAAAGGCTACAAGCTCTGTGCCTGTCAAGGTGCCGGCGCTTGGTTAAGCGGCACATCTACGACACACCCGCGAGCGGGAAATCGAAAAACTGACATCTTACATCCTTTCCTTGCACTTCCGAGAACTGCTTCCGCCATCAACTGGCTTGGTCTTCCAAATGACGGACATGAAGCATTAGCCGGAAAAATCAGAAGGATAGAAAAAATTAAAGGGTGTCCAATAGGTTCAAGTGTAAGTAGTGACCCGACTGAAATTGGAATACATGCTCTAAAGTCATTGATTGATGGCATGAATGTACTCGTGGATGCAGGGACTGATTTCATTGAGCTGAATGAAAGTTGTCCAAACACCGAAGCTCACAAATCAACAAGTAACAGTACATTGGATACAGAGCTTATAAACAGACTGCAATATATCAGCGAACATTTTTTAAACAAAAGGAATAAAAATATTCCGGTTATTGTCAAACTTTCTGTTGACACAGACAGCAAACTCCTGCACGAACTTATTCCATTATTGGTCGAAATGAATTTCGACGGAATTAACTTAGGCAACACTTCAACTACTTACAAAGAATACAGTGAGTTGATTAATCCCAGGGAATACGCTGCATTTAAATACTTTACGGAGAACTTCGGCGGCGGAATAAGCGGTAAACTTATTGGCAATAAATCCCTCTCACTATGTCAAGAAGCAAATAAAATCATCAAAAATATTGAATTGCACAGGGAGTTCCATATTGTCAGAACCGGTGGTATTGAGAGTACAGAGGATATTCGTCTGTCGCTTGAGTCAGGTGCTTCATTATGTCAGTGGTACACCGGCTACTTCGAAAATTTCTCAAAGTACGGACATAAAACATATAAGAATATTTGTGCAAACTTATAATTTCGACTCTATTCTAAGCTAATATTGTATTTTCAGTGTAATAAAACCAATCAACCGGAACATTACATATTTTGCAATTTCGACTTATTATTACATAAGAATTTTGAATAATATTTCACAGAAACGGCATTTTTAATATCATTCCACACAGATAGCCAAAATTATTTTGTGATTATTGGCATTAATTATTTATTTTAGTATTTTTGAGCTGATTATAACTTAGAGTTAATTAACATTATTTGAAATTCAAAATCTTGAAAAATATTTACACCATCATATATGTTCTTTTTGCATTCTTTCTATTATCATGTTCACAGCATAACAGGCAGGACTACACAGCAAGACCATTAAGGATTTTGTTTATAGGGAACAGCCTTACTCATTACAACGGCGGACTTGATTATCAATTGCGTAAGATGTTTGCACAATCATCTCCGAAACTGCTGATTTATTCCGACAAAGTAGCTCCGGGTGGAGAGCGGCTTTCCGGACATTATTCTAAGGGTAAAGCTCTCCGCAGGATAAAAGAACAAAAGTGGGATATAGTCGTACTTCAAGAATACAGCAATGTTCCAATTATCAACAAAGAAGATTTTTACAAATATTCTAAACTGTTTGTAGAAGAAATCAGAAAAAGGGGCTCTAATGCCATCTTTTACATGACTTTCAGCTACAAAGCCAATCCCGAAATGACTGCTCTGCTTTCCGGCTCCTATTTATCGGTAGGACGGGAATTAGAATGTGATGTCGTGCCGGTCGGAATAGCTTGGGACAAAGTATTGATGAGGCGACCAAGCATGGAAATGTACACAGATTTCAAACATCCCAGTCCAAACGGGACATATCTTGCAGCATGTATGTTTTATTCTTTTCTGACAGGATTACATCCTTCAATTTCACAATATACCAACGGTCTTGATGCAGAGGATGCTGCATTTATTCAGGACATAGCATGGGAAACAGTTTCAGAATGGAAAAAGTATAATGAACCAACTTCAAAGTAGTGCTTATGACCACAGTAAATCCTCTAAAAGGTTAATATTTATTGATGTTATGAGGGCTTATGCTATACTTATGATGATTCAGGGGCACTGGATAGATGCCATGATTGAACCTTTTTACAGAGACCATTCAAATTTTTTCTTCTCACTTTGGGACCAGATGCGCGGCATTACCGCCCCTGTGTTCTTTTTCTCATCAGGGACAATATTTTCTTATTTATTATTAAGGAAAAATCTCCCGATTCGTGAAAATGATAGATTTTTCAAAGGTATAAAGCGGGTATTTACTTTGCTCGTTATAGGATATTTACTGCGATTTAATTTCGGGATATTAGAAAATATTACGGATATTGATTTTTATAAATTCAAAAATTCCTTCGCAATAGATGCCTTACATTGCATTGCCATAGGACTTGGTTTAATTATTATCAGTTATTTGATACATAAGTTGACGAGAATATATATATGGATTCCATATTTGTTGTTTGCATTCTCATTGTTTTACCTCTACCCCGATTTAATAAAACATGATTGGTCACAGTATCCGTTACCCATTGCTTCTTATTTTACACGCGAATACGGCTCAAATTTCCCAATTGTACCATGGACAGGATTTGTTATGTGGGGTGCTTTACTGGGATATTTGTTGTCAAAGCGAGTCAATTTAGCATTTAATAATTTATTTGCAATTATAATTCTGATATTAGGGATTTTGCTTCATTTCTACAGCGGCAGCCTACTTGATTTTTTATATAAACTGACAATGGATACTAATTTTAAATATCTTCTGAACCATAATTTCCTGTATTATCATCTTGGTAATACTTTCATAATACTTGGTATTTTAGCATTATTGTCCAATTTGTTCAAAATTCCTCCAATAATTGCTTCAGTCGGTAAGAAAACTATGATGATTTATGTTCTTCATATTTTCATTATTTACGGAACCGGAATCAACAAAGGTATTCAATACTATATCGGACAATCACTGTCAGGCTGGGTATTGATTATATCCGCTGTAATGACTCTTGCTTTTTTTATGCTTTTAGTATATTACATAGAAAAATCTGAACCATATTTTCAAAAGAAGTT
>JBAYPL010000289.1:0-3538 GCA_041677745.1 Kapaibacterium sp. (SeqCode) | reverse complement strand
AGGAGGTTTAATGTACATTGTAATAATATCGGGGTTTATTTGCTTCACTGTTCTTAGGTTTGATATTCTTGAATCACCAATCGAATGTATTCCCGGCAACAGACCGGAATTAGTTATTTCTTTGAGAACCTGTTTGTTTCCCGATAGTACTTTTGATATCAGAGTCCATTGTTTATTGTGTTTTGCTGTGAAATCATTGATTTTCTGAATATTCTCAATGATTTTATCCGTATAAATTTTAAGTTCAGCCACTTTTTTAAATTCCTGTGTTATTTGTTAAAACGCATTTCTGCATATTTTGTGTTAAATCCTATCCTTTCGTATAATCTTTTGGCAGGATTTTCATATTCTACATGCAGTTTGACATTACCTTCTGCTTCATTGATAGCATACTCGATAATATCGGCACCGATGCCTTTACCTCGCAATTTCTCATGAACAGCAACATAAACCAGAATATTTTCAGGTATATATTCGCTCATTCCGGTTTTATTCATAATTAGAGCACCAAGAGTAGTAGAATCATCATCCATGCAGACTACAGCAAATCCGCCTAAGCCCTCATTTTCTCTGAATGCGAAGCCCAAACATTTGTCTATTGCTGATTTGGAATCACCGTAAATTCCAAGATGTGTGTGTAGAAAATCTACAAAATTTTCTCTGCTTATGAATTTGCATAATTCTTCGTTGTTTTGAACTTTAATTAATTTCATTTGATACCTATATAATTATATATAAAAAAATTGATGAGTCGGTTTCGTGCTTATATTAGACGATTTATGTAAGAGTGTCAGGTGATGATTTAAATGATTAAATGCAAGATTGATTATCAAAAATAAATTCACGATAATGATTTGCTGAAAGCAACCTTAGATATTTTTACACAAAATACATATTCAAAAATACGCAATAATTTTGATATTTGCAAATTTAAAAGCAAATTAACTACATATATTATCATGATATTGAACATTTTATCATTAATATTAGGACTGTAATCCAATACAATAGCAGCTAATTCTTGATAGAAAAATATTTAAAATTTTTTACTTGGACTTGTTGGATATTCTTATATTTGTACAATCATTTTCTAAATATTATGGAAATAAAATGAAAGTAGTTTTGAATCTGATTTTTTTATTATGTTTATCAGAAGTATATGGAATCAATCCGCAAGTACTCTGGGAATATGATTTAGGTGATTCTTCATTTGGACAAAGTTCAATGGCTGATATAGATGGTGATGGTAAACAGGAGCTGGTATTTGGTTGTTATATGAATGACAGTTGTATCTATGCTTTGAATGCCGAGGATGGCTCTTTACTTTGGAAATACAAAACTGTAAATCAATTAGGATGCAATGATGCAGCACCTTTGATTTATGATGTTGATAATGATGGTTTGCAAGATGTTGTGGTGGCAAGCTCTTGCGATTTGCATACATACTGTTTTGACGGAAAGACAGGTGCGGTCAAATGGGCAGTAGAGTCACGCGGTACCGATTCACCTCCATCAGCTGCAGATATAGACGGCGATGGATTTATTGAAATACTCCATGGTGATTTCGGAGGGTATGTTGTGTGTTTAAACGGCTTAAACGGAGAAAAGGAATGGGAGATTAAAGTTGAAGAGGATGCATCAATTCAATCTGCTCCTACTATCTCAGATTTAGATGGTGACGGCATACTTGATTTCGTAGTTTCGACTTGGAATTTCAATACTAACTCTGCTGTATATGCTTACAGTGGAAAAGATAGAGCTTTATTGTGGACAACAGATGTTGCCGATGTTGTATATCATTCCGCATGTATAACAAATATGGACAATAATGAGGTGAACGAGATTGTGCTGGGTGATTACGATGGGAATCTATGGGCTTTTAGTCAGTTTGACGGTTCTCTTGTTAATCATAAGAAATTCAATTCATACATTCCTTCGCCGGTGGTTTCGGCAAATCTTCCGGATGGTGGCTGCGGTATAATATTTACAAGTGGGAGTAAGATTGTAGCAGCAAAATCATCTTTTGATATTTTATGGGAGTATGAGATTCCGGAATCAGGTCAGTCGTTTAGAGGAGCTGCACTGTCCGATTTAGATTCTGACGGATTTTTCGATGCAGTATTCGGTACAACGAACGGATATTTGATTGCTTTGTCCGGAATTGATGGTACAGAATTATTTAGCATGAATCTAAGTGAAATTTTTAACACAGAATTGGATATAAATCATGCTCCTATAATTGGAGACTTTAATTCTGACGGATTAGCAGATGTTTTTATCGTTGGCGGAAAAACCGAATACCCTGATTTCTCATCAAATTACGGAAAAGCAATTGCCATTAATCTTGATGTTCCTCTGACAACAGAGTGGAAGGCATTTCAGAATAATCATCACCGAACTTGCAGTACCTGTGACCATACAGTAAGCGTTAATAGGCGAGCTGAACCCGGAGGTTTGAGTGTTAATTATAATTTTAACCGTGTTGTTTTAAAAGGTTTGGACATGAGTAATGATTTAATTGTTTATGACTTAAACGGAAGAATAATTATGCGTGAGAAATTGAATTCTAATCAACGTGATATATTGAAAAGTAATCTTTCAAACGGAATCTACTTCGTTCAAAACGGTGTGAACCATGCTTATTTTATTGCTTTTTAGAAAAGTTATTATAAAATTTTAAAATAAAACTTTATTGATAATAATCTTTAATTACGAGTAATTTAACCATGTAATTAAAACAGAAAAAAAATTAGTTTTACAAAATAAATATTATTGTTTCAACAAGTAGATGTAATATTAATTATATTTGTAAATAAATTCTTACACATTCAAATTAATAATTAATTAAGGATATATTTATGAAGAGAATTCTTATTCTGCTTTCAATTGTATTAGTATTATTTTCCTGTACTGAGAATAATGTAACAAATATTGTCGGATATGACCGGACACTTGTTATAATAACAGATTTCAGTCTCGAAAGTGATATTATGATTGGCATAGAAGGTGCCGTAAGACAACAACATCCTGACGTGGACATCAAACTGATAAAGAATCAGGCTTTTGATGTGTTTGAGTCGGGTGTTCTTCTTGAGTCAGCGGCGCAGTCATTCCCTGAGAATACATACTTCGCAGTTATCGTTGACCCGGGAACTGCTGCATTAAAATTCGTTTATGAAGCTGCAGGCAGAAGAGTATTGGTTCCCGACAACGGTGCTTCGACAAAGATGAGGAAATTATTTTCTGCAACATCCATGCATTATATAGATGATCCGAGCTTGTTCGGTGATGAATTTAATGATATACCGAGCATTCCTTACGATAAATTTTGGAGAGATGCCATTCTCAATTTACTTTCCGATAAACCATTGAGTGTATTCGGTTCAGTCTGTGAGACACCTCAAGAAATTAACATCATAAATCCCAAAGTCGAGAATAATTCTGTGATTGGGCAAGTTCAATTAACTGATAATTTCGGTAATTGCGAAACAAATATTTCACTCGATTTTATGACTGGTTTCACTAACGGTGATATTTT
>JBAYPL010000288.1:0-3541 GCA_041677745.1 Kapaibacterium sp. (SeqCode) | reverse complement strand
AGCCGATAAGGTTTGCATCTCTTATTGGGCTTGTGCTTATAATAGGTGGTATCTTTCTGCCCAAAATACTCGGGAAGAATAAACTCAAAGCTTAATCTTCCCGATAGTTTTTTTAATTGCAAATTCTCAATAAATCAACATAGCATCGCCATAAGCAAAGAATCTAAAATCATTTTTCACAGCTTTTTTATATGCCTTCATCAGATTATCATGCCCGCTGTATGCAGCCGACATCAACATTGAAGGAGATGCAGGAGGATGGAAGTTAGTTAAAAATCTTGTCGCGATTTTGAATTCATAGGGAGGATAAATAAACTTATCGGTCCATCCCCTATTGGGTTTAACTGCTCCGGTTGTCAATACAGAGGCTTCAAGAGCCCTGACCACACTTGCCCCGACAGCAAAAACTTGTTTTTTGGCTTTCAAAGATTTGTTGATACTTTCGGCGGCTTCTCTGGAAATTTCAAAGTATTCAGAGTACATTCTGTGTTTAGTCAAATCTTCGACCTCAATCTTTTCGAAAATACCTTGTCCGATATTGAGGACAATTTTAACAATTTTTACACCTTTGTGCTGAATTCTTTCTAAAATCTCTTCTGTAAAATGCAATCCGGCAGTTGGTGGTGCTATGGAAGCCAATGAATTAGTACTTGAAAAAACAGTCTGGTAAGTCTGTTTATCAATCTCTGCCGGATCTCTCTTAATGTATTCCGGCAAAGGCATCTCTCCTATACGTTCAATAATATTAAATAAATTGCCGTCATAGCTGAATCTTACAGTTCTGCCTCTGGATGTTGTATTATCAATAACCTCACAATAGAATTTACCATTATCGAAATAAATCTTATTACCAATACGAACTTTTCTTGCAGGCTCAACCAATACATCCCAAATCCTGTCCTCTGCCTTCAATTCTCTCAACAGCATGACCTCTATCTTAGCATTAGTTTTTTCTTTTTTCCCGTAAAGTCTGGCGGGAAATACTTTAGTTTCGTTTAAAACTAAACAATCACCACGATGAAAAAGATCAACAATTTGAGAAAAAGGAATTTCATTGGTTTCGCCTGACTCTTTATTGAGCAGCATTAACTTAGCCGAGTCTCGCGGCTCAGCCGGGAACTTAGCAACGCTGTTTTTAGAGAGCGTATATTTGAATTCCGATAACTTCATTTGACAACATCCTTAAAATTCATAAATTTCGTATTTAATTATTTGGTAGCAATGGTTAGAAGTTCATTCATCCTTGAGACGAAGTCGTTAGGATTATTCAGGTTGCCGTCTATCAACATCGCACCTTCGTAGATTTGCAGAATACTTTGACTGAATAATTCCGGCTGGCTACCGGAAATAAACAGATTTGACAGATTTTGGATAAGCTTATGATTAGGGTTTATCTCCAAAATCCTCTTGGAGGCTTTAAATTCCTTATCCATCAATTTCATCATTTTTTCCATTTGCGGGTCAATGCCTTCTTTGCCAACGACTACCGATGCCGGTGAATCTACCAGTCTCTTTGAAATAGTAACATCTTCTACTCTATCTCCAAGAATCCTTTTGAATTCATCAATGAGTGACTTAGCTGCATCTTTACCGAGCGATTCGTCGTTTTGTTCAATTTTGTTGTCTTCGAGCTCTGCTTTCTCGATTGAAACAATTTTCTTTCCGTCATATTCAAACAAATACGGCATTATGAATAAATCAACAGGATCGAGAAAATAGAGAACTTCTATATGGTTCTTTTTAAAGTATTCCAAGTTAGGGTTTTTCTCAAGTTGTTCCCTCGAATTTCCGGCAGCGAAGTAAATCTCCTTCTGTTCAGGCTTCATTGACGCTACATAAGCATTCAGTGACCTTAATTCGTCAGATGTATATTCTGAGGATTCGAATCTGAGAAGTTCGGTAATTTTGTCTTTATTACTGAAATCGGAGTTCAGACCGGTTTTAAACAATGCACCAAATTCATTGAAAAACTTATTGTATTTTACTTTATCTTTGTCAGCCCATTCTTCGAGTAAGCTAAGAATTCTTGAACTTATTATATTTCTAATTTTCGTCATCACCGGGCTGTTTTGGGTAACTTCTCTGGAAACATTGAGTGGTAAATCTTCAGTATCTACCACACCTCTGATGAAACGTAAGTATTCGGGGAGCAAGTCAACAGCATTTTCCTGAATGAATATTTTATTTGAATATAATTGTACGGATTTTTCATTGAAATCACGGAATAATGTAGGTGGTGCTACCTGTGGCACAAAAAGCAGTGCCTTAAAATTAACATTGCCTTCGATATTCAAATGCAGGTGCCCCAACGGCTCTTGGTAATCGTTGCTTACAAATTTATAAAACTCTACAAGCTCATCATCTTTGACTTCTTCTTTCTTCTTATGCCACAAAGCCTGTACTTGATTTGCTTTTTCACCATTTACATATATCGGGAATTCAACGAAATTTGAATACTTGGTCAGGATACTTTTGATTTTCCAATCTTCAGCAAAATCATGATAGTTTTCTTTCAATTTGAAAGTAATCTTCGTTCCTCTTGTGTCTCTTTCACCTTCAGTAATATTATAAGTGCTTTCACCGCCGGACGTCCATTTCCATGATTTTGAGAAAGGCTCAGCAGACCTCGTTTCGACAGCAACTTCATCTGTAACCATGAAAACAGAATAAAATCCTACACCAAACTGACCTATGAGATTAGCATCGAGTGGTTTTCCGGACTCTTTAAGTTCTTTCAAAAAGTTAAGGGTTCCTGAACTTGCAACGACACCGAGTTGATTGACCAACTCCTCATGAGTCATTCCTATACCGAAATCCTCGATAGTAAATGTCTTGGTTTCTTTATTAACATTTATGTTAATCCGCAATTCTGCATCGGGACTAATAATTTCAGCATCCGTCAGTTTTTTTACTCTTACTTTGTTCATTGCATCAGAGGCATTGGATACAAGCTCTCTTAAGAAAACCTCCGGATGTGTATATAATGAATGGATTATTAGATGTAAAAGCTGTTTCATTTCTGCTTTAAATTCAAATTCTTGCGGTTTGGCAGAAATATCATTACTCATACGGGTAAACTCCAAATATAATTGTTAATAATTTACTTTTAAAATAAGACAAAGGGATATGACGAAATCTAATCAATAGTATTGATTAGATGAACTTGAATTATTAATCCTTAATTTTAACACCGATACCCACAGCAATTCGACGTGACGCATCAGGATTTCCGGGGGACATTATGTTTTTTCCGTCAATTACCATGATAGTCGAACCTCCACCATCAAGATTCATAGCATCGTAACATCCGATTTGTTTCATAATTTGTGCCAGTTCACCTAAAGTCGAACCTTTTCTACCTATTCTTCGATTAGAGTGGTCAATTGTTACAAGATAGAGCTTACTTTTTTCCTTGTTATATCCTATGGCTGTCCTGCCAAGACGGCCATTGATAAACCTTCTGGAACGCGACCCTTCGGATTGAGCCTCATGTCTTGCAACTCCTTTTCGCACAAGACGGGGAGTTGCTGTTAGTGCATGT
>JBAYPL010000287.1:0-3555 GCA_041677745.1 Kapaibacterium sp. (SeqCode) | reverse complement strand
GCATTTGAAAGGCTTTTGCTCAGAGCAGGATATTGAATTCTTGTATAAACATTGGTTTGAAGGTTATTCCTTTAAAGAATTATCAGTTATATATAATACAAGTGAATCAGCTCTTAAACAGCGACACAAGAGACTTTTGGATAAGCTAAAAATAAATCTACCCCCCCCTAAACAATTATTTTTTTTGTAATCTGAAAATATTTTGTCACTTTTTGCCCGAAAAATACATTATGTATGTATTGAATGTTGCAACATTTAAAAAATGTTTTTTTTCTCATAAAACAGGAGAACAATATGCGTGGAATTGTGAAACGAAAAAGCCGGTGACTTTTCACTGGGATTTCATCACCCGCTTTTTCTATTTCTTTCTGATAAGTACCTGACGACCGAATTTTAGATTCCAAAAATCTAATGAGAACTCCGGCATACATTAAGTTACGATTTACAGCACCTACTATAAATTTTTATCAGAATTTTTCGTACTACCGGTCAGAATTTATTACCGGCAACGCAAACATCAAAGCAAAAGTACGAAAAATTGTTGAGAAAGTGTGGTTTTGCTTAAGTAATTTTTGTTAAATAAAAAAAAGGAAATTTAAAATGAAAAAGTTGATTTTGACCCCCATATTGGGATTCGTTTTTTGCATAAGTAGTTATGTATTAAATTCTCAAAATCCACCTTGTTACCCAGAATATCAGGGTTTGAATTTTGTTGTTCCGTTAAATCAAAATTGTCCTCCATATTCAACGGATATGCCGCTTGATGTTTTTATCGGATATATTGCTTTGGACAGTGTAACCAGAAATGTTGAAATTGAAGATTATTACACATTTATGAACAGACAAACATATAATGATACAATTAAAACTATGATGAGATATTTTTATAAAATGGTAGAATTCAACCCTGTAAAATATCTTAACTATAAACATAGTGGGCAAATAAACAAATTTGAAGTAATGGATTATGAACATTCTTTTTATGATTATGTAAAGAGAATCTCACCTGAACCGATTTTAGATGCTTCTTTACTTGCTTCATTTGTTATAGCAAAAATATCCGTAAGTTCAGTAGAGAATTATATTGTTCCGACAGCGAGAAATGCAAAGACAATTAGTTTGAT
This sequence comes from Kapaibacterium sp. (SeqCode), assembly GCA_041677745.1. Taxonomy (GTDB): domain Bacteria; phylum Bacteroidota; class Ignavibacteria; order Kapaibacteriales; family UBA2268; genus JANJTB01. The sequence continues at coordinate 2,431 of JBAYPL010000287.1, read as the reverse complement.
TACTGCTAATATTGATAGTTTAATAAAAGGTAATTCTCTAATTACATGCTCAGGACCGCCAGTAATAGGGTCATCAAATGTTGAAAATTGTATTAAATTTGAAATTGCAAAAGAATGGTTTGTAAATAATCCTGAATTTGAAATGATTCCGGGCCAATCATATTTTGTTTTCTATGATTACAGACTTATTTGTAAATCTGAAACATCATCATATTTTACAATTTTCCCCTTACGTTTTGCAGGTTCAATGACAAACTCCATTTATCCGGTAATCAATGATAATCTCATTGATGTTTTTAATGAACTTGGATTTGGTACAAGTGTAAACTTAAACACTTTTTACAATGGAATTCAAAACAGAATTAATCAAATCAAAAATTTTACACCATGATTTAAAGAGGCATTTTATGAAATTTAAATTAATTTTTGTTTTGTTATTCAGTTACTTTAATTTAATAGCTGAAGATTGTGGAGTGCATTTGGAATGTGACAATTCACTTAAATATCCCTATCATACTTGTACTCCAGGAGTAACTACTTGCACAAATAATCCTTTAAGTATAAATCCCCCTGTTAGACGTGGAAATATGCCTATTTGCTTATTTATAGACCCTAAAGATGGTCCTGAAACGATTAAATTACCAACAATGACAGGTTTTGAGACAGTTTTTGAGGCATCAAGAATACAGGAAGATATCGCGTGCGCCCAAAACCGATGGAATTGTATTTGTGGAAAACAAAATACTCCATGTGACCAGGGGTGTGGTATTACATTGAAATGGTCTATGGATGTACGTGATTTTGATAGCCCAAGTTATTTAGCCCAAGCGAACTCAGCTTGGACGTACCCGCCAGGGGGACCATGTACTTATAAATGCTGGTTAAGTGATATTGTTCTCAATAATTCTGATTCTTGGAGAGGAAAAAAAATTGATGGTTATTATGCAAAGTCTTTCTGTCAAAATGATAATGACTATTATCTAAGAGAGCCGAAAAAAGGATACAATACTTACAATATTTGTACAGTGTTAATGCATGAAATTGGTCATATACTGGGTTTAAACCATTTTGATATATATCATTGTAATAATCCAAATCCAGATTTGGATCCAACTTCGTTTTCACGTATGCGTTCCTTTATGACTGCCAATAATAAAGTACAAGAACTTACTGATTACGATAAATGTGCGGTGGCTAAACTTCATTGTCCTTCAGTTACACCTGTTGAAGAATATTTTGATAAAACCCTTGAAACATCAATTTATCCTAATCCTTCTCAGAATGCGGTAACAATTGAATTTAATGTGAAAAGTAATCAAGAATTTGTATCTATTGACCTATACAATAACTTAGGAATGAAAGTTTTAAATATTCTTGATAAAAGTAAATTTAATTATGGTAGGCACAATATCAATATACATACAGATAAATTATTATCAGGGAATTATTATTATTCAATATCAATTGGTCCAAGTTTTGAAATTAAACCTTTGATTATAATTAAGTAATCCTGATATAATACCTAAATTGTATGAAATTTTTGCTTTTAGCTTATTCATCCGATGACTGGCGTTCATCGGATGAATGTTAACGCCCTTCCAAGTGGAGTATATTATATCCGCATCGGGGATAAAGTAGAGAAGTTTCTGAAGATGTAATCTAACCACCTTATCCCTTCCTTCTTACAGGAGGGGATTTTTGAAGGGAGATAGATTGAAATGAATATTTGAAAATAAAAGTTGATGATTAGAAATTATTTTGGTAATTTATTTTTGAGTCAAATACAAATTTTAAAAAAGATTTTTTTCTCAAAAAATGGAGGCAGAAATTAAAATTTTTGAGTACATTGAAATGTATTATAACTCAAAACGTTTACACAGCAGCAATAATTATCGGACGCCTAATCAGGTTTACGAGGAGTTCAAAGTTGCCTAATTGCAAGTTTAATTTTTGTACATAATTTGGGGTCCACTCCATTCTTCTAAATCCAACAACAAACTGTCTGATTCCTTCGGAGTTAAATACTCAGTTTCTTGAAGCAATCTTATCCAATAATTAGTTTCACGAGCTTCCTTATAAGCAATACTTAATTTTGCTATAAAATCCGGCTTTGATTGAGCCCCAATAGCTTCTTCCACATTAGCACCTATAGATGTAGCACTTCTAAGAAATTGTTTAGAAAGCACATACTCTTTTTTCGTATCAACAATATACCTATATGCTTTCACTGCCCTAACCGCAAATTCAAAACTCTTTTTTTGAATAACATTATCTTCTTTCATAGAGTTTCAATCCAATTGTAATTTATTATGTCATATTCATTCATTAGATTTCATTCGTAATTCGTAATTAATTATGTTATATTCATTCATTTGATTTCATTCGTAATTCGTAATTAATTATGTTATATTCATTCATTTGATTTCATTCG
>JBAYPL010000286.1:0-3557 GCA_041677745.1 Kapaibacterium sp. (SeqCode) | reverse complement strand
GATGTCTTGTTCTCTTGTTTCAAAAGGTATCAGCTCAAATTCCCCCGGAGCAATCCTATTGGAATCAGAGCGAATAGCACGTTCTGTATTACGAACAACAAAAGCGTCTTTACCGAATTTCGGTACTTTGCCTTTCATTTTTGATACCGTAACAGTAGGAAACAACTCCTCTGCAATGAATGAATTGTTTTCGTAACCCCTTACGATGGTTGTAAGTACGGGGTCAACAAGTCTTAAATCATCAATTCTTGAAGACATATTATTGTTACTCCTTATAAGTAATTAAATTATATTGATTCTGAAACGGCATCTTCATAGCTTAACGATGGATTTTGCATCATTAATCGTACTGCATTCTTGTGGATTAAATTTCTTTCGGAATTTATATTTCCTTTACTAAAATGTATGTCATTGTCTATTAGAGAAACTCCAAGTTCGTGTTTTCTTAGACTCTCGGCAAAAGCAGTGATTATTCCCTTTACCTTGTTTCTGTAAAAATCTTTCTTATCGGTTTCCGAGTCGAGCGTAGCAGCTATTTCTAAGAGTTCTCTGAAATTAGTTTCCTGATTTTTACTGAAATTCTTTACCGTTCCGTTTTGATTAAGTGAGTTGAAAAACTCTGTGTTTTCTTTTTCGAGTAATTGTTTTTTGTATTCATCTAATTGCTTTGCGTAGGTATGGTTAATTTGTTCAAGTTCGGTCAATCGTTCGTTTGTACGAATATCATCAATGATAATCAGCTCTGAATCATTAATTGTGCTGAATTCAGAAACAGCAGAATACTTAAAAGGGTCCAATCCTTCAACAGCAGGTCTTACTGCACCAAGAAATCCGAGATGAATCAGATTAAGATTTTCATCAATTGCAATGGAAACATTTTTGTACTCACCTTTGATAATTGATTGCTTGAAATTATCATCAACAAAATCAACATCTGCTATGAGTGATGTACCTCTGCGAAATAATCTCTTGACCCAACCGACAGCCGGACTGTTAGTTGTAGGATGCCCGGCGACCACAGGAGCGATAGAAGAATCTCCCGATTCAGATTTCCTTCTGAAATTTTCTGCCATAGTATCCAGATTGGCAATCGAGAATTCACCTTTTATTCCTGATGAATCTGTATGTTCTCCGGTTCGGAAAATTTCGAGAAACATATTATACCTTTTGAATTGTGAACAAAAATCACATTACAAAAGTATATATAACATATATTGATGTAAAGTAAAGCCTTTTAAAATTATTTCAACTAATTGACCGTGTCAGAATGAAACCTTTATCTAAATAAAGCGTATTTTAGTATGGTATTGAATTTGTCTTATTAGAAGGAGTTCCGAAATGAAATATTCGGCTGTTGACATATTTCTCATATCGAGTTTTAATTCTGCTCAGATTAAGGCTTTGAAGAATTATTTACCTGAAACGATTTTATTCGGAATCAATCAAAATCGTAACAGGAAAAAATCGGCTCACCATTCATATAATCATTTTCTTAGTATCAATACCATAATTATCAATCAATCAAAAATATAGGATGTTAGTGAAAAATCTATCAATTACAGAAAGTATTCGATTTACATCGAGGATTTTTTATTAATTATTGAATTAATTGAGTATTATAAAAGAAAAATTTATTAATTTTACATTTACATATAGAGCAAATTTATTTTTTTAATTTTTTGAGGATGCTATGATTAACAAATCAAAAGCAATTATTTGCACTTTACTGCTTATGATTGCATTTTATCCGTCATTTTCACAACAATCAGGCGTAAAATATGACTTAAACGCCATGATTCCGATGAATTCAAAAGTGAAAACGGGTGAATTGTCTAACGGTATGAAGTATTTTCTGCTTAAGAACAGTAAACCGGAAAACCGAGTTGACCTCCAGATAGTTGTTCGTGCCGGTTCAATTCATGAAGATGATGACCAAGCGGGCCTTGCACATTTCGTCGAGCACATGGCTTTTAACGGAACACAAAATTTTCCCAAAGATAAACTTGTAAGTTTCTTAGAATCTACAGGAATGCGTTTTGGTGCCGATGTCAATGCGAACACCGGCTTCGACAGGACTTACTATATGATTACTATTCCGCTCGATAAAGAAGGCTTATTAGAACAAGGTTTCCAAGTTCTTCAGGATTGGCTTTCCAATATTTCTTTCGATGAAGAAGAAATCGAAAAAGAACGCGGTGTAATCATGGAAGAATGGAGACTTTATGAAGCAAATGCAAACGGTAGGATTCAGAAGAAACTCTTTGAAGCAGTATTAGGAAAAAGTAAATATGGAAAAAGATTCCCTATTGGCGATACCAATATAATTCAAGGTGCACCAAAGTCTGCATTTACAAGATTCTATAACGACTTCTATAGGCCCAATCTTGCAGCTGTGATTGTTGTTGGTGATATAGATGTAAACAATATGGAATCTTACATCAAAAAGTATTTCAGTAATATCAAAAATCCGGACAATCCGAAACCAAGACTCGAATATGATATTCCTATTGATGAAAAACCGGTTGTCTCTATTGCATCAGATAAGGAACTTCCAACACCGACTTATACTTTCCTCTTTAAGAGAAAAGCAGAAAACCTCAAATCCGGTACTTACGGAGAATATCGCTTGAATATGGTTAAGAACTTGTTCAATACAATCTTTAATTACAGACTTCAAGAAGTATCAAGAAAGGGTGACTCACCATTTCTTTATGCCGGTGGTGGATTCAGTGGATTTCTTGTGAAAGATTTAGAAGCTTTCAATTTAATAGCTGTTCCAAAAATGGACAAACTCGACGATGCCTACAAAACAACTCTTACTGAAGGATTCAGACTGACCAGACACGGTATTACAAAGTCAGAATTAGATCGTGCTAAAGCTGAATTACTCAGAGGTATGGAAAAAGCATACAATGAACGCGATAAAACTGAATCAAGTCAATTAGCACAAGAATTGTACAGACATTTCCATGAAGAAGAATCTGTACCCGGTATTGAGCTTGAATATCAATTACATCAAGAATTGCTTCCTACAATCACTCCGGAAGAAGTTAATAAATTCCTAAGACCGCTTATGAATGATAAAGGTTTGGTTATAGCTGCAGCTTTCCCAATCAAAGAAAATCTAAGCATCCCAACCGAAAATCATTTGCTCAGCCTTTATAATGAAGTTAAAGGTAGCGAAATTGCACCCTATGAAGATGTTGATACCGATAAACCCTTGATGTCGGAAAAACCTGCTCCGGGTAAGATTGTATCAAGAAACAGCAATGACAAAACCGGTGTTACCGAATTGGTGCTTTCAAATAATGTGAAAGTATATCTCAAGCCTACAAACTTCAAGAATGATCAGATATTATTAAGAGCTTTTGCCATGGGCGGCTCATCGTTAGCTTCAGATAACGACTACTATTCAGCGGCTATGGCTTCCAGCTATGTAAATCAATCCGGATTAGGAGAATTTGATTTGACAACATTACAAAAAATGTTACAAGGTAAACAAGCTAATGTGTCTCCTTACATAAGTGATATTAGTGAAGGATTGACAGGCGAAGCTT
>JBAYPL010000285.1:0-3566 GCA_041677745.1 Kapaibacterium sp. (SeqCode) | reverse complement strand
TTAAAATGCAGCTCCGTTGAAATATGATTTGAGTGGAATTATCTTGAGTAGTATTCCACCACGAGTGCTAATTCACACTGAATCGGAACTTCTTCTTTATGTGGAATGTACGCCAATTTAGCCGAAAAATCAGCTTTTGATACTTCAAGGTAAGCAGGTGCATTCACAGTACGAATAGACTCCTGAACTGAATCAATTTTTCTGCTTTTCTCTTTGACAGAAATCACATCATTTACTTTTACTTTAAATGACGGGATGGTTACTTTTTTGCCGTTGACCATGATGTGTCCATGGCTCACAAACTGCCTTGCCGAATAAATCGTAGGCGCCAGTCCGGCTCTGTAAACGAGTGCATCGAGTCTGGTTTCAATCAATTGTACCAGCAGGTCTGCGGTGTTACCTGTCTGTGAGACTGCTTCTTTATAGAAGTTACCCATCTGCTTCTCAGACAAATTATATTGCAAGCGTAATCTTTGTTTTTCCAATAATTGGCGACCGTAGTCAGATTGCTTTGCACGTCTTTTATTTCCGCCATGTTGTCCCGGAGGATATGGCTTACGGGTTGACACTTTTCCGGCTTTGGGTGTCAAATTTAATCCGAGTTTTCTCGATATTTTTACTTTAGGTCCAGTATAATTCATTAGATCCTGCTGTATAAAGTTTTAAAAAACACTTTATTTCAACTGTTAAATTTTAGAACTACAAATATATGAAGAGTTTTCCACATAGCAAAAAAATATTTGTTAAAATATAGATTATTTTTGTATTTATGTAGAATTATTTGAGATTAAAACATAAAAGTTTGTTTATGAAGCTTACAAAAGCTGAATTAGCGGCTACAATTGACAGTACACTTTTGAGACCGGAATCTTCGTACAGTGACAACGAAAGACTGTGCTTGGATGCTATTAAATTCGGCTTCGCAGCAGTTTGTATTTTGCCCTGTTACACGGAATTCTGTCGTGATATTATTAAAGACAGTAGTGTCAAGCTGTGTTCTGTGGTTGGATTTCCCTTAGGTTCGAATCTGATTAGTACAAAGATTGAAGAGGTTGAATCACTTATGGAACAGGGGTGCAACGAAGTTGACATGGTTATTAATTTTCCGGCATTGTTTAACAAAAATTACAGCTTTGTTCGTGAAGAGATTGAAACAATATGCGAAATATGCCATTCGGGTAACACATTATTGAAGGTGATAATTGAAACCTCACTACTAAGTCGAGAACAGAAAATAATTCTGTGTGAAATTATAAGTGATTCCGGAGCTGACTTCATCAAAACATCAACAGGATTTGCAAAGTCCGGTGCTGAAATTGATGATATTATTTTATTCAAAAGACATATTAGCGACAAAGTAAGAATAAAGGCTTCCGGTGGCATCAGAGACTTTAATTCCGCCATTATGTTTATCGAAGCGGGTGCAGCAAGGATTGGAACAAGCTCCGGTGTAAATATAATAAATGAGTCTTCCCTCGACACAAATAGTTAGTATATGTTTAGCTATTATCTACTTACGTAATAATTCCTGCATAAAATACGTATATCTACGTATTGCACATTTAAAATCTTATTCTTATGTTAGTAATGTCACTTTTGACAAATGTATTATTTTTGATTTTTGTATGTGATTTTTCGGTTTTACGGTATGTATAACAATAGAAGGAGCTACAAAAAAATCATGATGTTTGAAATTTAGTTTAATTAATTGTAAACTGCTAATCTTTAGAGATTAGCATCTAATTAATCGGGGCTGTTTCGAGATAAAATTCAATGAGACAGCCCTTTTTATTATAAAATATATCTCATCAAATGAATATAATTGATTTAACCCACGAAATTAAGGACAAAATGCCTGTATTCCCGGGAGATGAGCAACCCTCTCTTGTGCAGGACAAAGAAATCGAGCGGGACGGGTATTCCAACTACAGACTTCGCTGCGGATTGCACCTTGGGACGCATATTGATTCACCTGTTCATTTCATAAAGGATGCGAAAACAATTAAGGATATTCCTTTAGAGATTTTATGCGGGGAGGCGATCGTTCTCGATTGCCGCTCATGCGGAATCATTGGCGAGAAAATGCCGGACATTCCCGAGAACACGCATCGTCTTATAATTTGTACGGGACATTACAAAAAGTGGGAGCAGGATGATTACTTTGAAAGCTATCCGGTCATAAGCGAGGAATTTGCTGAACTTTTAGTAAAAAAAGGAGTGAAATTTGTTGCTCTCGACACTCCCTCGCCTGACAAATATCCATACAGGATTCACGAAATACTGCTCGGTGCCGAACTGGTCATTGCTGAGAACCTGAACAACACCGAGCAGTTAATCGGAAAACATAATATTAAAATATTGGCACTGCCATTATTGATAAATTCAGACGGAGCGCCCGCAAGAGTTTTTGCTCAATATGACAATCTGCCGGCTTCGGCGACGTAGGATTGCATCTTTTTACCGAAAAATGTCTCGGCTTCTTTGGTAACGGCAATGAGAACCTCGCAATCAATATCGAACCTTGTATGATTTCTCTGCAGTGAGTGCAAGAAATCTTCGGATGCAACATTTCCGGATGCAACCTTAGTAAAGGGGCAGCCGCCAAGTCCTGCAAATGCAGTCTCGAAGTATTCGGCGCCTTCGTACATAGCCGCATAACAATTTGCAATGCCCAGCCCGTAAGTATTATGGAAGTGAGCAGTAAGCACAGAGTCGGGCATCATTCTTTTCAATGATGCAAAGAGTCTTTTGACTTGTTCGGGGTAGGCATGACCGGCGGTGTCAGCCAGCGAGATATTTTTCAGACCTGCATCGAAATATCTGTCAGCCATTGCCAGAACCTTTTCCTCTTCGATTTTCCCTTCGAATCCGCAACCAAAGGCGCTTTGTATAGATACCTGCACTTTTTTACTCGCGTCGAGTGCCATTTGAGCCATTTTAATAATACGTTCGATAGCTTCTTCGCTTTCCATGCCGGTATTTTTGCGACTGTGTGTATTGCTCGCAGAGACTCCCATGCAGAACATCTCAACACCGCAATTCATACCACGTTCCATGCCTTTTTCATTGAGTACGAGACCGGAAAGTATGCAAGAATGCTCTTGTTTGGAAAAATGCTCGAACAACTTTTCGGTATCTGCCATTTGAGGAACTTTCTCGGGGTGGACAAAAGAACCGAGTTGTATAATATCAACTCCGGACTTAATCAGCTTTTCAGCCCATTTTATTTTTAATTCAGTCGGGACAATAGTTTTTTCGTTTTGCAATCCGTCACGAAGACCGACCTCATGGATTTTTACTGTTTCAAGCATATTTTAAATGCCCTAATAGATAAACAAAGTTGAATAGACAAACTATCGGTATTAATATTTTGTAATTTTATAAAACCGACCTCCGAAGTCTTCGAGCACTTAGGAAGTCTTGATAATAAAAAGCCCTAAATTTTCACAAAGCTCTCCACTCGGCTGCCGATTCTTACGAAATACAAGCCGGCGGGAAGCAACGAAACGTCAATTCGCATGGAGCCGCCACTTGCGGAGAGCACCGGAGCCATCTCCCCAACCTCG
>JBAYPL010000284.1:0-3573 GCA_041677745.1 Kapaibacterium sp. (SeqCode) | reverse complement strand
CGATGAAACAGCAGTTGCTGCCGCATTAAGAGAAACGTATGAAGAAATCGGCGGCAATCCACTCAGGATGTGGTCTCTACCCTATGTTACACAATTTTTCAGCCCTGCTGATAATACAATCCATTCTTCTCCTGTGTTCGGTATGTTAATTGATTCAAACATTCCTATTAAATTATCTAAAGAGCATGAGAAATATGAGTGGTTACATCTCGAGCTTGCCCTTGCTAAGCTCCCTCTGCCATCGCATCGCGAAGCTGCCGGAATTTTCTACGAATATATATTGTCTGCTGATAATACGCACTTGTTCGAATTGAATTTGAATGATTATTTGAATTGAAATTATTTTTACCACTTTCCGATTTTGTCTTAATTGAATTTGTTCTTACAATACTTTGGTCAATAGAATTCTTTACCTTGTAATGATAATTTAAAGTTGATTTTTGTATGATATTGTTGATAACTTTTTTAAAACAGAAATTCTTTAATTCGTTTTTACTATCATGACAGAAATATATGAAAGTAAAGTAAAAATATTGCCGGATTTCATTGCCAATCAAATTGCAGCCGGTGAAGTAGTTCAGAGACCCGAATCAGTAGTAAAAGAATTGGTAGAAAATTCTATTGATGCGGGTGCAGGAAGTATCATAGTATCAGTCAGAAATGCCGGCAAGTCATTGATTCATGTAATTGATGACGGCAACGGAATGACAAAACAAGATTTAGAATTATCAGTAAAACGACATGCAACAAGTAAAGTATTCACGTCAGAAGATTTGGAAGAAATAAAGACTTTTGGTTTTCGCGGCGAAGCCCTTGCTTCTGTTTGCTCAGTAGCCAATGTCGAGATTCGTACACGTAAAATAGAAATGCCTCATGGTTGGAAATTAATTTCCGAGCCAATGAAAGAGGAAATATTGGAAGAAATAAATTGTGATAAAGGTACTCAAATATTTGTAAGGAATTTGTTTTACAATGTACCTGCAAGACGAAAATTCCTCAAGTCCAATATGACGGAATTCAGGTACATATCTGATACAATGATTAAAACAGCCTTGTCCAAGCCTGAATTACGATTTACTTTTTATGATGATGATACTCTGATATTTGACATCTTACCATCAGACAAAATTGAAAGGATTGCAGATTTACTCGGAAGGAACATTAAAGAATCATTGATTCCTGTCAATTATCAGAATGATTTCGTTTCAATAGACGGTTTCATCGGTGAGCCTCATCTCTCTAAACAGTCAAGAGGCAGTCAGTACTTCTTTCTGAACGGCAGGCCAATCCTAAGCAATTCCTTGTCACATGCAGTATATTCAAGTTATGAAGAGTTATTGGACAAAAATCAAAAGCCTTTGTTTGTTCTGTACCTTAATCTTGATTATTCAAAGGTTGACGTAAATGTGCATCCTCAGAAACATGAAGTCAAATTCGATGATGAACGTTTTGTATATAATTCAGTAAAAAATGCGGTATTGCAAGCTCTGCGAAATTCAAGCTATATTCCTGAAGTAAAAATTGACCTTGATATGGCTGCTAATCCTTTTTCATTGATAAAAGATAATAATCATGATATATTAGTTAATAGAATGACCGGTGAGATGGTGAACTTTGATAATTCCCGTGCAAGTCATTCAAGCAGTGATATTCAGCACGATATTGTTAAGAAGCCAATTATACACAGTGCATTCGATGATATATTTAATCGGATTGACAACAACCCGAGCAATCAAGCAATGCTACCCGATAATTTCGAAGAATCTTCTTACAAGTACATTAATCGAAGATTTATCATCGCTGATATTGGCGAATACATTTACATCATTGATCAGTCCGGATTACATCAGCGTCTGATATACGACAATATAACAGCAAACCGTAACGGCAATACTCGTGTAGTGCAAGAACTACTGTTTCCAATGGAAATCGAAATTGACAACAATCAATTTAATATAATCCATAGCACTAAGAGTGATATTGAATCACTAGGGTTTTCTTTTGAATTGCATAAAGACAGAGTCATTTTTAAAGGAATCCCGCAAAGTTTAAAAAGCGGTACCGAAGAAGAATCGGTGAGGAAATTTCTTATCGAAATTGCTGCAATAGAGCTCAATACTGTACAAGATATATACGATAGAATATGTACTTCATACTCAGAATCAGCATCAATAAAGAACGGTTCGGAATTGAATTCCACAGAAATACGAAGTCTAATGGCAGGATTGAAAGGATACAGAATACCGTTATATTCTCCTAAGGGTAAGAAATCAGTAATCCGAGTGACAAATCAGGAATTTTATAATAAATTATTCTTTAATTGATAAAATATTCGTATTTTTAAGTTCGTAAAAAATGCGATTTACTTTTTTTTGGTAAATACCGCAATATTTATTACTTTTGTAAAATGTATTTGTTGTAAATTAATATTTTTTAGGAGTGTTTCGTGGAACCCTCAGCGAAAATTACTAAGTCTTTTAGAAAAGAGGATGTTATAAGAAATTGGTGGATTGTGGATGCCAGCAACATGACAGTAGGTAGATTGTCAACACAGATAGCTACTTTGTTGCGAGGTAAGCACAAACCATGGTTCACTCCTCACGTAGATACCGGTGACTTTGTCATAGTCATAAATTCTGATAAGGTAATACTCGAAGGCAAAAGAGCCGAACAGAAAGAATATTTCAGACATACCGGTTACCCGGGCGGAGTCAAGATAGACACATTCAAAGATTTGAAGAAGAATAATCCGTCAAAAATTATTGAGCATAGTGTAAAAGGTATGCTTCCCAAGAATCGTCTTGGACGCCAGATATATAAGAAACTAAAGGTATATGCCGGTGAAGAGCATCCACATTCGGCACAGAAGCCTCAGGTTTATGAGTTAAGATACAAATAATATTTTAAGTGAATTAAGGGGTATTTAATGAAGGTGTTTTCAGCAACAGGCAGAAGAAAAACATCAATAGCACAAGTTAGATTGCATAATCCCGGCAGCGGTAAAATCACCGTTAACAAGAAGCCTTTTGAGGAATATTTTCCAATCGCAATCAACCGTCAAGAAGCAGTAAAAGCTATTGCACTTGCAAGTGCAGACGGTAAATTCGATGTTAATATTACAGTCAGAGGCGGCGGTAAAAGCGGTCAGACGGGTGCTGTTCAGCTTGGAATAGCAAGAGCACTCGTGGAATATGATGAAGAATTACGTTCACAACTTCGTCAAGGCGGACTTCTTACTCGTGACCCAAGAATGGTCGAGCGTAAGAAATATGGTCAGAAGAAAGCACGTAAACGCTTCCAATTCTCAAAACGTTAATTGTTGCTCGGGCTGCTGTTTTTGCAGCCTCGTTTTTAATAATCATGCCTACCGGATTGCCCATCCTTGTGGCTGTATGCTGGATGTGTAAGTTGATGGAAGGCAGTAGTTCAAACATTAATAAAATCTTAGGAGTATAAATGGAACATTCAGTTTCAATTGAAGCCCTGTTAGAATCAGGTGCTCATTTCGGCCATCTGACACGCAGATGGAATCCCAAAATGTCTCCCTTCATATTTATGGAGCGAAACGGTATT
>JBAYPL010000283.1:0-3608 GCA_041677745.1 Kapaibacterium sp. (SeqCode) | reverse complement strand
GAAACTGAAGAAGCAAAAAAGTGAACGTGCTAAAATTGAACGGAATTGGTAGTTTTTCAGGTGTTTGTTTTACCATATTGTTAGGTTGATGAAGACAAAGTTTATATTAGTTTTTATAGTGTTGTTATACATGCAATCTCAATTACTGTTGTCGCAGGACTTTACCGCAAGCGTCAGTCGAAATCCTGTGACTGTAGGTGAGAGATTTCAGGTGACATTTTCTATCAATGCGGACGCTTCAGACTTCAAGGCGCCTGATTTCAAAGGTTTTACGGTTTTGAGCGGTCCAAACCAATCGCAAAGCATACAATTTATCAATGGAGCAATGAGTCGTTCACTTTCATTCAGCTATATCGTTTCTGCCGACAAGACCGGCGAATACTTAATAAACTCGGCTACCGTCAGTTCGGATGGTAAAAAACTGAAATCCAACACAGTAACTGTAAGGGTGTTACCCGAAACCGATGCACAAAAACAACGAAGACAGCAAGAAGCGGATCAGGAAAAATCATTAAGCAATCAAGCTACGCAGATACTGAAAGAAAATATTCTTGTTAAGTTGAATGTTTCCAAACGTGATGTTTTCCAAGGAGAACAAATTACTGCAACTTACAAATTATATATACATCCGGATTTAAATATCGCACAAATCAATCCGTCGAAAATTCCGACTTTCAATGGTTTCTGGGCTCAAGAGCTTAATATTGATAAAGTGAATTGGAAGCGTGAAGTGCTGAATGGTGTTCCCTTCAATTCTGCTGTCATCAGACAAGTTGTACTGTTCCCGCAACGCTCAGGAAAGTTGACAATTGAACCCTATGAATTTGATGTAACAGCGAGACTTCGAGTACCGTCCCGTAGGAGAAGCAACGATCCTTTCAGCTCGTTTTTTGATGATCCTTTTTTCGGAGGTTCTTATAGAGATTTCTCTTATAAACCAAAATCGGAAACCTTTTATATTAACGTTAAACCTCTGCCGCAAACTTCACCGGAAGGATATGCAGGAGCAGTTGGAAGCCTCTCGATGGATGCCTGGTTAGATAAAAATTCTGTCAAAGCCGGTGAACCTATTACCTTAAAAATAAAGATTTCAGGTAAAGGAAACATGAAGCTTATTGAACCTTTGAAAGTAAATTTTCCGCCGGATTTTGAAGTTTATGAGCCAAAGATAATTGACAATATCAGTGTTAGTGCTGGTGGTGTCTCCGGCAATATTACTTATGAATATTTATTCATACCCAGAAATCCGGGTAAATATAAAATTGAACCAATTCAATTTGCTTACTTTGATTTGTCAAAAAGTTCATATTCCACAAACAGGTCGGCAGAGTTTTCTATCAGTGTAGATAAGAATGAAAATGGAACAGGCTTGACAGGAAATGTCGTATCGGGAGTGAGAAAAGAAGAAGTGCAATTAATCGGTAAAGATATTCGCTTCATTAAGTTGAATATGTCTGAACCTGTGAAATACCGAAAAAGTTTTATGTTCTCTGCTCTGTTTTGGATTCTTCTTGTAATGCCGATGGTTTTGTTTGTGTTTATATTTTTCAGACTGAGAAAAAGAAAACAACTTCAATCGGATATTCTATTGTTTAAAAATAAGCGTGCCACCAAAATTTCCATGAAGCGACTGTCCACAGCTAAAAATTACATGATAAAATCGCAACACGATAAATTTTATGAGGAAATTAATCGTGCTATGTGGGGCTATTTAAGTGATAAACTTGCAATTCCCGCATCTGACTTGACGAAAGACAAAGCGCGCGAAACACTGCACAATCTTGGAGTAAATGTGGAAATTGCCGATGAATTTTTATCCACTTTGGATTCTGCTGAATTTGCCAGATATGCCCCGAGTAGTTCAAATGTCGGCATGGATTCGATTTATAAGTCTGCCGTTAAGTCTATTACCGATATTGAAGGAGTACTTAAATGAGGTTGATAATATACATTACAGTATTATTCATATCTTTTGGGAGCAGCGTTGCTTTCTCTCCAAAAGATGAATTTAAAATGGCTAATGACCTGTTTAATAACGGAAATTACTCTGATGCAGCAGAAAAATATCATACACTTTTAGACAGTGGCTATTTGGAAAGTGAGATTTATTATAATCTCGGCAACTCGTATTTCAGAATGGATGATATTAAGAGTGCTATTCTGTATTTTGAAAGAGCAAAGAAGCTTAATCCGGGTGATGAAGATATTAATTTCAATTTAAAACTCGCAAATCTCAGAATTGTTGATAAATTTGAGCCTGTTCCAAAGTTGTTTTTTATAGAATGGTATGAATATGCCGTAATGATAATGTATTCAGGTGTGTGGGGTACCGTCTTAGTCATATCTGTATGGACCTTATTTTTATCGCTGACTTTCTTGTTGTTTTCTCGTCTTGCAGGTATAAGAAAATTATTTGTAATAGTTTTGTTCTTATCTTTCTTTACGATTGTTTTTTCCGGCTTGCTCGGCTATAAGGCATTTGATTATGAAACATCGAAAAATGAGGCTGTCATCTTCAATGAAAGTGTGTATGTGAAAAGTGCACCCGACCCGGGTTCTACCGACCTGTTCATTCTTCATGAAGGCACAAAAGTCTTACTTATGGAAAGTATTGACAATTGGTTGCAAATCAGGATTGATAATGGTGATATCGGTTGGATTAAAAATGATGAGGTTGAGGTGATTTAGTCCGGTTCTGCTCAATTAGGGTATATAATATTCATTTACATAGGCAAAAAAAATATTTAATTACAATTAAAAATTAAATAATCAGTTCTATTTGTTTATTATCAATATCATCTTTGTTAAAAATGAAAACATTACCGAGAATAATCATACTTATATTCGCTGCAATCCTAATATATTCTTGCAATGACTCAAATAATAACCCCATAAACAATAAGACAGCCGAAATAGATGTGAAAATAGCTGTTTTCAGTGACCCTCACTATTTTGATCCGGATCTGGGCTCACCGGGAGAAGCATTTGAAACAGCGAGAATTAACAGTCGCAAGATGATTGCAGAAAGTGAAGAAATCATCAATTCAGCGGTGGATGATATTTTAGCGAGTGATGTGCAGATTGTTTTAATACCGGGTGATTTGACGAAAGACGGAGAGAAATCAAGCCATGAGAAATTTGCAGAAATATTAAAAAGATTGACGAATGCAGGAAAAAAGGTGTTTGTCATACCCGGTAACCATGATATTTCAAACCCCGAAGCCAATTCATATATTGGTGCTGACAAGATTTCTACTCAAAATATCAGTCCTGAGGAATTTAGACAGATTTACCATGACTTTGCTTATTCTGAAGCAATATATAAAGATGAGAATTCACTTGCTTATATTTCAGAGCCGATTCCCGATTTATGGATAATCGGCATGGATGCTTGCCGATATTCTGAAAATACCGACAAACACGTTGTTGGCGGAAGATTCAATCAAGAATCATTGAATTGGTTGAAAGAGAAATTAATTGAAGGTCGTTCAAAAGGTAAGCTCATGCTTGGTATGCTTCACCACGGATTGCTCGAGCATTTTGACAGTCAGAAATCAAATCCTGTAAGCTCAGAATTTGTATTAGATGATTACGCTGCTATATCACAG
>JBAYPL010000282.1:0-3618 GCA_041677745.1 Kapaibacterium sp. (SeqCode) | reverse complement strand
CTTCAGCCCGGATTCAATTACCATACCGGCTGCTTTTGCCAGTAACAGTCTTGCGGCACCTAAGCGTTCATCAACCCCGATAATTCTGCAATTGTGATAGAATACATGGAAGAGTGAAGCAGTATCGCGTAAATATTCGGCAAGAATCTGCGGCTCGAACTTGTTGGCTGCTACTTTAATTGACTCAGGGAATAGAAGTAATTTTTTTATTAATGTCAGTTCCTCGTTTGCTGTCAATAATGTCAACTCGGTTTCAATTCCTTGTAATTCAGGTGCTTTATCTAATAATGAGCAGATTCTTGCATGTGCATATTGAAGATAGAAGACAGGATTTTTGTCACTCTGTTCTCTTGCAAGGGACAAATCAAATTCAAGATGAGTACCAATACCTCGCATAAGTAAGAAAAATCTGACTACATCTTCACCCACTTCTTCAAGCAAGTCATCTAATGTATAACTTTTCCCGGTTCTTTTGCTCATCTTTACTTGTTGTCCATTTTCAGTTAGGCTGACAAACTGATGTATGAGTACTTTTACAGCATCAGGGTCGTACCCTAAAGCCTTGACTCCGGCAAGTACATCCGGCACTGTTGCTATATGGTCAGCACCGAATACATCAATTAGTAAATCATATCCGCGTCTAAATTTTTCTCGATGATATGCAATGTCCGGCAACCTATATGTTGGTTCACCGCTTGACTTTACGATAACTCTGTCGCTTTCGAGTCCAAGCTCGGTAAACTTAAGCCACCAAGCACCGTCTTTCTCGTATGCTAAACCAAGATTCTTGAATTCATTAATTACATCGTCAATTAAGCCGTCACTGTATAAGGAATCTTCGTTAAAGAAGACATCCTGATTAATTTTCATTCTGTTTAAGGTGTTTATAATCTTGTTAAAACACCACTCTTCACCACTTTTTCTACAAATTTCGAGAACTTCAGCATCACTGCCGGGGATATTCGAAGGGTATTTTTTAAATATATCTTCGGCGATAATTTTAATATAATCTCCGTGATATCCATCTTCCGGAAAGGGGAATTCGGGATCATTCATTTGTCTGTATCTTGCATAAATTGATTTTGCAAGATTATTCATTTGATTTCCCGCATTATTGAAATAGTACTCACGCGTCACTTCATATCCCAGCCATTCATAAAGGTTAGCGACTGTATCTCCTATGACGGCGTTTCTTCCGTGTCCTAAATGTAAAAGTCCTGTAGGATTGGCACTGACATATTCAACATTTACTCGTTTACCTTTTCCGATATCTTGTCTTCCGAAGTTTTCGGAATCATCGAGGATGTTTTTTAAACATGAAGATACGAAGTGTGGATTGAATGTCAAATTTATGAAACCTGGTCCGGCAATAGCTACTTTTTCGATTATGTCAACATTGTGTTCAAAATTGGATAATATTTTTTGTGCTATTTCAACAGGTGACTTGTCAAGAGGTCTGGCGAGCTGCATGGCAACATTGACGGAAATATCTCCGTGCTTGGGATTTTTAGGAACTTCACAAATGATGACCGGATGATTCTCCGGATAAGATTTTTTTAATGCTTTTTCAATTATTGCTGTTGCAATTTCTTTCAACATTTAGTTTATCACCTTATCTTTGATAACAGAAAGCAAGTCATTATTAGTAACTTTTTTAAGAGTTCCGGAGCTGCTTAATTCAAAGAATGAACCGTCCCCCCATAATTTTTCTAACTTATAATAATTCCTTGTATCACTTTTAAATACGTGAACAACAACATCGAAGAAATCCAACAGAACCCACTCTTTAGATTCCATCCCTTCGACTTTCGGACGAATGAGTCCCATAGTTTTCATTGTTCTATCAATATGATTGGCTATTGCTTCCACCTGAATATCAGATTCGCCGGAACATATTACAAAAAAATCAGCCGGTGCGGCTTCGATTGAGCTTAGATTAATGATTAATATGTCGTTTGCTAATTTATCGTCTGCGAGCTTGGCACAAAGAGTTGCCAAACCTTTAGATGTGCGTGGTATTCCGTACTTTGACAATCCGGTAAATATCCATAATTATTTATAACAAAATGTTTTTTATATTAACGTTGCAAATGCCAATTATTTTAATGTAATTAATTTCTAAATGGTTTTAAACCGGAAAAATCACTTCCAATCATGACAGTTGCTCTCAGAAATAAATTTGAATCAATTCTCGATACAATACATGAATCGCTTACACCCAGTGCATAAGCGACTTGTCTGGCTGATTGCATGTCTCCCAGCCTGTCAATTATCACTGTCTTGTCGAAATGCTCGCTACTGTTACCTACTTCAACGACATCAAAACCTCTCGCTCTGAGAAATTCTTTTGTTTGTGCTGCCAAACCCGAAGTTCCGCATGCATTAAGGATATTTACTTGAATTACTTCTTGTGCAGTACTTTTGGCAATACCGTTTTCGATTGATGCTGATACCGGAGGAGCTACAGCGACCCTCAGGACAAAGGATGTTGCCATCACAGTTACTACGATTGTGAGTAATCCGATAATAAGAAAATTTAAATGTTGTCGGTCAAATTTGTATTTCATGATTACAATATTTAGTTAAACATATTTATTTATTCTATCAAATATTATGCCTGAATAATTCACTTGCTGTTCGATTGAGAGGCAAATTGAAAAAAGTTGATATTAAAGCATTCGCAGTACTGATATTATCAATTCTTCAATATTTGAATAAATATAATAAAAAGCTGCCACGGAGTGTTACTTATATTTTCTTCCGGGACAGCTTTATAATTTAAAAGGATTGAAATATCAGGATTTTCTGACTTCCAAAGCAACAATCTGGCTTCTTTCAGGATACTTCACGTTTAATATGATAACATCTCCTTCACTTTTTGAATCAATTATTTTCTTAAGTTCAGCCGGTGATTTTACAGATTTCTTGTCAATTTCCGTGATTACTCCGCGAGAAATCAAACCTCTGTCTGAGGCAATACTGTAACGTTTAACATCGCTGACGAGAACACCGCTTTCGACGCCGTAATCTTTTTTGATTTTAGAGTCTATCGGAACAACGGTGAATCCGAGAGATTCAAATTTTACAGGTGCATTATCTTCAGGTTTGATTTCTTCTTCAGATTTTCTGTTGTCCGAAGCTACTTGGTCGTCTTTATTCGCTTTAAGAGTTACCGTACGTGTAATAGATTTGCCGTCTCTCCAAAGGTTGACATTTACCTTATCACCGGCTTTGTAAAATACAATACGTGATTGCAGCTCACTTGGCGAATTAACTTCCTTGCCGTCAACTTCAAGTATAACATCACCTTCTTGAATACCGGCAGATTTTGCAGCACCATCATCAACCAAACCATGAACCAACACGCCTCTTACTCTGTCGAGTCCTATGCCTTTTGCCATAGTCTCGTCAACCTTATCAATATATACACCGATATAACCGCGGTCAATTTTCCCGTCTTCGATGAGGTCGTCAACAACTGCTTTCATCAAATCAACAGGAATAGCAAAACCATAACCCATGAAAGTACCGGTACGTGTAGCGATGGCGGTATTTATCCCAACCAGGCTTCCGTTCAAATCAAACAAGCCTCCACCACTGTTACCCGGATTAATGGCT
>JBAYPL010000281.1:0-3644 GCA_041677745.1 Kapaibacterium sp. (SeqCode) | reverse complement strand
GCTCTTGTTGATTTTGGTATCCTTGATGTTGATATTGACAATATTGAATCTGAAGATGAAAATATAAATTTCATCGGTACAACCTCCGATATCACTGTCTTTGATTTAGGAGAAAATAAAAACGAGGACGGCACAACAAAATATAAGGTTGGTGATACTATCTCATTTAGTCCTTCATATATGGGTGTTGCACGTTTGATGGCATCAAAATTCGTGGACAAGACTGTAATAACCAATTAATAATATGCCTGTCCGGTTCATCCAAACAAGACAGGCATAATTTTATATCAGAGCAGGTGATTAAGCTGTTGCTTTATTACCTGCTTTAACATCATCAAGAATTTGGCTTACCTGATTAGGTGTAACATTTGAATAAACTTTATCGTTGATTGTTACGACCGGAGCAAGTGCGCAAACACCCAAGCACCGTGTACCCTCAATAGAGAATAATCCGTCACTTGTTGTTTCACCCATATCTATACCTAAATCACTCTTGAAAGCATTGAGTACTTCATTAGCACCTTTGACAAAACAAGCAGTTCCGAGACAAACAGAAATGGAGTATTTACCCCGCGGTTTTAGTTTGAAATAGTGATAAAAAGTTGCAACCCCATAGACTGTAGAAGTAGGTACTTGCAGAATATGAGCAACTTCGTCTAGATGTATCTCAGACAGGTAACCGTAACGATTTTGAACCTTATGAAGCACTGCAATCAGATAAGATTCAGGATGCTCTTTTGTCATACAATCATTGGCAAATTCTACCAGATCGCTTTCTAATGTATATTTTCTTTCGCAACACATTATTTTATCCCCCTCGGATATTTTGCAGAATATTTTGTATGTAGTAATTTGTGAGAAAGATGACTACCCGGTTCACCCAGAAATTCTTTATACAGTTCAAGAATATACGGATTCTCGTGAGATTTTCTCAGTTTCTTTGCCGAATCAATATCATAGAGAGCTCCCTGACGTTTTTTTATAACATCTTTATCCAGCGGATAAATGTATTTTTCTACATGAGAAAGAGGTTGACCGCCGCCAGCAACACATCCACCCGGACAAGCCATTATCTCTATCAGGTGGAATTGCTTTTCACCCTTCTTCACTTTTTCCAAAATTGTCTTTGCATTATTCAAGCCATTGGCTACAGCAACATTTACCTTAGTACCTTTTATATCAATCGTAGCTTCTTTAAGACCTTCGATAGCTCTAACTTCAGTGAATTCTAATTTATCAATTTTTTCACCGGTGACTTTTTCGTAAGTAGTTCGAAGAGCAGCTTCCATCACACCTCCTGTCGAACCGAAGATATCTCCGGCACCGGAGGATACACCCATCGGGGTGTCGAATTCTTCTTCGGGAAGATTCGGAAAATCAATTCCGTAGGACTTGAGCATCCAAATAAGCTCGCGTGTAGTAACAACAGCATCGGTATATGGATAACCTTCCGGAGCGAAATGTTCTGGACGCTTTGCTTCAAATTTCTTTGCAACACAAGGCATTACAGCGACAACATATATATCCTCGGGATTTCTTCCTGTTTTCTCTGCATAATAAGTCTTGATCAAAGTTGAAAGCATCTGCATTGGTGATTTACAGCTCGACACATTTGGAATCAATTCAGGATAAAAGTGTTCCATGAAATTAATCCATCCGGGTGAGCAGGAAGTAATCATTGGCAGATTATCGCCGTTTGTAAGTCTTTGAATAAACTCATGACTTTCTTCGATAATTGTCAAGTCAGCAGTAAAATCAGTGTCAAAGACAGCATCAAATCCGAGTCTTCTCAGAGCTGCGACTGTCTTACCGGTAGCTGTTCTACCGTGCGGCATGTCCCATCCTTCATTGATTGCGGCTCTGATAGCAGGAGCAGTCTGAGCAACAACAAATTTATCCGGATTTTTCAAGGCTTCCCAGACATCTTCTGTATCATTCTTTTCTATAAATGCGGCTGTAGGACATACATTTATACATTGACCGCATTTGATACACACTGATTCGTCCATAGGAGCAAGAAAAGCAGGAGTAACAACAGTATCTACTCCTCTGAACATCTGGCTAAGATTGTGTACACCTTGAATCTCGGAACATACACGAACGCATCTTTTACATAAGATACATTTTTCGGCATCTCTGACAACCGATACGTTAGAATCGTCAATTGGAAATCTTTTTCTTGCACCTGCAAAGACTCTGTGCCTGACACCTAATTTGTAGGATAGGTTTTGAAGCTCACAATTACCGTCGCGTTCACATGTCAAACAAGCTCGAGGGTGATTATCAAGGAGAAGTTCAACTAAATCACGCCTTGTTTCACGTAGTTCTGGTGAATTAGTAGTAATCTTCATTCCTTCTTGCAATTTAGTAGCGCAAGCGGGAAGTAAATTACCTGCACCTTCTATCTTAACCGAACAAACACGGCAAGAACCTTCTGTTGACAAGAACGGGTGATAGCACAATCTTGGAACATGGATGCCGATTCTGTCGGCAGCTTCCATAATCGTCAAACCTTCGGGGATTGATACTTCGATACCATCAATTATTGCATTTATATATTTCATGATTTCTTTCTCCTTACCTTATATTTTCTCAATTGCATCGAACTTACAAACATTGAAACATTCACCGCATTTTATACATTCTGCTTGAATAATTTCGTGAACTTGTTTGCGTCCGCCGACGATACATGAAACAGGACATCTCCTGGCACAAAGGGTACAACCAGTACACTTTTCGGGTATGATATTATAACTTATAAGTTTCTGGCATTTTTGTGTAGGACATCTGTGCTCAGTTATGTGAATTTCAAATTCTTCTCTGAAATTCTGAAGCATACTCAGTACAGGATTCGGAGCTGTTTGTCCGAGTCCGCATAATGATGTGCTTTTTATTAGTTTTCCAAGTCTTTCGAGTTTGTCTAAGTCGGCTAATTCCGCTGTACCTTCGGTAATTCTTTCAAGAATCTCGAGCATACGGAATGTTCCTTCGCGACAAGGCAGACATTTACCGCATGATTCATCCTTGGTAAATTCCAAGAAGAATTTTGCAGTCTGTACCATACAGTCAGTATCATCAAGAACAATCATACCGCCTGAACCCATGATTGAACCTATTGCTTTCAAGTTTTCATAATCTATCGGCGTATCAATTTGCGAAGCAGGGATACAACCTCCTGAAGGACCACCTGTTTGAATTGCTTTAAGGTCTCTTCCATTATCAATACCGCCACCGATATCATATATTACTTCTCTGAGTGTAGTTCCCATTGGAACTTCTATAAGACCGGTATTTTTTACCTTTCCGGCTAATGCAAATACTTTAGTGCCTTTACTGCTTTTTGTACCGATACGATTATACCAATCTGCACCGTAAAGTAATATTACAGGTACGTTAGCCCAGGTTTCGACATTATTGATACATGTAGGATGTCCCCATAATCCTGATAATGACGGATATGGAGGTCTTATTCTCGGTTGTCCGCGTTGTCCTTCTATCGAGTGGATTAATGCTGTTTCCTCACCACATACAAATGCACCCGCTCCTAATCGAATTTCAAGATCAAAATCAAACCCTGAACCTAATATGTTCTTACCTAATAAATTATTCTCTTTTGCAAGTTTCATCGCTTTTTCGATTCGAGT
>JBAYPL010000280.1:0-3656 GCA_041677745.1 Kapaibacterium sp. (SeqCode) | reverse complement strand
TTGATACAATTTCTTATTCAATCAAAGAAATTGACAATATGATTGCAACAAATAAGATTTGGGACGGAATGACATTATCGGCATGGTCTTTATTCAGATTTTCAAATTATAAGGAGAAATATTTATGTCCTTGAAAAATGTTGTTATAGTTTTATTTTCAACTTTCCTTATCTATGGAATGTCACATGCCCAAGAAGCTGTCAGTGGCATGGATAATAATCAGGAAACGCCTCTGTATAGAATCTCAAGTAGGTTTCCGGTGAATGTTTCAAAAAAATACATATTCACAGAACATACAAAGATTAAAAGAAAGTTTAGCAATGGTAAAACACAGGATTTCAGCAGGGAGTTGACATATCATTTCTCGCTTAGAGCTCCGGACCCGCTAAGCAAAGATGGTTTCCAGAATGTCGAAGTATCAGTAGATTCAATTGAATATAAGTTTACTGATGCTGATACGACTATTTATTTTAATGACCAACGCGATGATTTACGTCCACCTAAACTCGAGGATTATCAAATAAAGGTCGTTCCACTCGGATTGAATTTCAGCTATACTTTATCACCCTATTATAATGTTGCAAAAGTCGGTGGTGACATGCTGATTCAGAAGAGAGATTATGTTAGTAATCCAAAAACAGCACCAAGTGATGAGTTGCACAAGTCAACATGGGTAAATGGACTCCAAGATGAGTCACTCATGAATTACTTTGATGTGGTTAAAGGTTTCCCACCCATGAATAAAGTTGGAATTGACTCAACTTGGTCCAAGGCTATTCCCGTTGAAATAGAAGGTTCAAGATTTATAGACAGTGTAACCTTTAAGCTGGATAAATTCAATATCAAACAATTTAGTATTTCAGGGAATTCCGAAAAGATGTCCTTGCAACATGGATTAGTCAGAATTTTCGGATTATCGCAATTGATTGATTTTGAGAATGTTACCGGAAAAAGTCAATATACTGTCAAAATGCATCCAAAAGGTACTGTTGATGAATTTACGGCAAATTACCAATTAGAAATGACTTATCAGGTAGCAAATGATTATATCCAGCAGGAGATTGAGTGTAACAGAAAATGGTATCTTGAAAAATTATATAATTGGTAAATTTTCAGATGTCAAGACCTAAACCCGAAAATGCGTTCACTTTTTCTGACAAGATACTCGATTTTACATCTTTAATCATAATTGCAGTAAATATCATTTTTACAGCTTATCATTATTCCGGATTACCTGAGATAATACCTACTCATTTCGATTTGAAGGGTAATCCGGACGGCTATAACAATAAGATAACGGTATGGCTTTTACCGGTGATAAGCCTCGTTATGTATATCGGCTTGGTTTACCTGAATAAAATTCCACATCATTTTAATTATCTTGTTAAGATAAGCTCGGAGAATGCCCAAGTGCAGTACAAACTGGCACAGTCCTTGGTTCGGCAGCTTAATTTAATAATATGTTTAACATTTCTTATAATCAATTACTATTCGATTGAATCTGCAAATAACAATGTTTCGGGTGATTTTGCGTTAATGTTAATATATTTGCCGATTACTTTATTTTTTGTTTTAGTTAGGTATTTGTATGTATCTTCGAAAAAGAGATAATAATTTATATTATACTTCGCGTTTAATCAATAATTCTATGCTGAACCATGATTATTCCCAATCAGAGTATTAAAAGTGACTATTGATATTACTTTTTGAAAGAAAGCTGATGACTTTCGACAGTAAAAAATCAAATATGATTTAGTTTGAATATTTAAGTATAAAGAGCAAGTCAATATATTGCTGAATGTCAGATGAAAGCGTGATGAATTATAAGAAATTTTAAGAAAATGTTTATAAAGTGCTAATTTTTCTCATTATTTTGAAAATATGTCATAATATAAATTTAAATTTTCGTTTATAGTAAGATTAAAAGTAGATAATATCTGAAAGATTAACAGGCGTTGACAATGAATTTGAGTGAAATAACGGATCCGGTATTAGGTCATTTGGAGAAATTCAATACCTATTTCAAAGCTATGCTTCAAACAAAAGTATCGCTTCTTAACTTGATATTAAAATATGTTACATCTAAGAAAGGAAAACAACTCCGACCGGTCTTGGTATTTCTTTCTGCACAGGCATCCGGAGGAGTGACACAGCGTTCATACATAGCAGCAGCTCTGGTAGAATTGCTGCATACTGCCACATTGATACACGATGATGTAGTAGATGAAGCTTCCGAACGACGAGGACTTGCTTCAATAAATGCTAAATGGAATAATAAAATTGCTGTGCTTGTCGGTGACTATTTATTATCAAAGGGACTTATTACAGCCATTGATGCCGGCGAATTTGATTTCCTGAGCGTAACATCTAAAGCAGTAAAACGAATGAGCGAAGGTGAATTATTATCAATAGATAAATCACGTAGCATAAGTGTTGACGAAGAAACTTACTTTAAAATTATTTCGGATAAAACTGCTTCCTTACTTTCAACTTGCTGCGAAATTGGTGCTATGAGTTCCTCCAACAACGAATTGTATCGCGAAGCGATGCGAGAATACGGTGAATCAATTGGAATAGCATTCCAAATTCGCGATGATATTTTTGATTACACTTCACGCAGCTCGCTCATAGGTAAGCCTGTCGGTAATGATATTAAGGAAAAGAAGATTACCCTTCCGCTGATATATGCTTTGAATAATTCCAATGAAAAAGAAAAATCTTCAATTGTTAAGCTGATTAAAAGAGGAAAACTCAAGAAAGCAGAGATTGCTTCGATTATTGAATTTGTCAATGTAAAAAAAGGCATTGAATATTCGGAAGAATCTGCAAAGATGTATATCGAGAAAGCTAAATCTTCACTCGGTGTATTTCCTGAAAGCCCTGCAAAAGAATCATTATTAAGATTTACAGAGTTTGTGTTAACTCGGGACAATTAACCGATGCAGGACATCTCCCCTTTATTTGCTATTGAAGCAGAACAGTTGATGCTTGCAGGTATGACTGACGAAGCTGTTGAATTATGCCGTGAAGGTCTCGCTGTATTTCCTGTTTATCCGGCTGCCGTGAATGTCCTAATCAGCTCGTTGATAGCCTCCGGTAAACCGGATGAAGCCAATGAGTCCCTTGATTATTATAAAGATAACCTTCCTGCTTCTTTATTCCTGATTATAAAAAAAAGGCTGTCCGAACAAAATCTCAATATTGATAGTGGCATACACATTTCTAAGAATGAATTCCCTGATTATACTGATGAGAGAATTGTAGAAGAGTCGCCATGTATTGATGAAGCTCATTTTGATTTGAAGAATTTGAAAGCAAGCAACTTGAATATTATTCACGGACTCGAAAGATTTACACCAAGTTATGGTTCAGCTTTGTTTTCACCATTCAATAGTAATTTCAAAGATAAAACTCTGAAAGTATTAAAAAAGCAATCTGATTTTAGCATGATAATACAAAGCTTGTCCAAATCTTCACAAATTAAACCCGAATCCCATCAAGACCAAAATAAAGGTAAGTCAAAGAAAAGTGTACTTGTTACAGAAACCATAGCAGAAATATTATTTAAACAAGGTGCTTACAAAGAGGCTGAATCAGCATATAAAGAATTAGCCCAAAGATTCCCCGATAGAGCCGTTTACTTTCATGAAAAAGCA
>JBAYPL010000279.1:0-3709 GCA_041677745.1 Kapaibacterium sp. (SeqCode) | reverse complement strand
TTATTTGGAGCAGGAACCGGTAATCCTTATTTTACTACTGACACAGCGGCTGTTCTTCGAGCTATCGAAATTGAAGCTCAGGTGATAATCAAAGCAACTAGAGTTGACGGTGTCTATGACTGTGATCCTGAGAAAAACCCAGATGCTGTTAAGTTCGATAATATTACTTACAGACAAGTTATAGAAAAAGACTTGCGAGTCATGGACCACACTGCAATTACTTTATGCCATGAAAACAAGTTGCCTATGTCGGTGATTAACATCAATAAAAAAGGCAATCTGAAACGTCTTATTATGGGTGAGAATATTGGTACATTAATAAGTGAGAATAATTAGGAGAGGTCTAATATGCCATTAAATGACATTAGCAAAAATGGTCGTGAGCAAATGCTCAAATGTGTTGATTATTTCAAAAGTCAACTCGCAAAAGTTCGTACCGGAAGAGCTTCCGGAAGTTTGATAGATGGTGTTTCGGTTGACTACTACGGTCAAGCTACACCTGTTTCACAAGTGGGCAGCGTCTCGGCTCCCGATGCGAGAACTATTATCATCCAGCCTTTTGACAGAAGTATTATCAGCGATATTGAAAAAGCTGTCAGAGCTGCTGATTTAGGTTTCAATCCCCAAAACGACGGTACCGTAATTCGAATCCCGGTGCCTCCGTTAACCGAAGAAAGAAGAAAAGAATTTGTAAAAATGTGCAAAAAATACGCTGAAGAAGCTAAAGTTGCCATTCGTAACGTAAGACGTGATTTGATTGATGAACTCAAAAAAGAAGAGAAAGCTAAAATTATCAATGAAGATGACAGAAAACGAGGCGAAGAAGAAATTCAAAAGATTACCGATGAGTTTGTTAAGCAAACAGACCAAATTCTCGATAAGAAAGAAAAAGAACTATTAGAAGATTAAATCTTATCGGCTGTCTCAAAATCATTTTTAACACTTGCGGTTAAGATATTAAACAATTTTGAGACAGCCCTTAAATTATTTAACTCTCTTATTCAATCTTAAATCTACAACCAATTCAGCTTCTGACGGAAGTTCTACCGCAAAATCTCCTGTCGGATCAATAAACCCGAATCTTCCGTCAATTTCAGACCAAGCCAAATTATTTCTGAATGATTCAATATTATCAAACTTTTTATCAATAATTTGATTGCCCATATAATCTATTACTTTCCACTTTCCGTCTTCCATGACGGCTCCCAATCCTTTGTTAAAATCGCGTACATCGTCATATTTAAACTCGACAACAATACCGCCGCCTTGATTAATAATGCCCCATTGCGGCTTATACTCACTTGCATTCTTTAGAGGTACACCTACGAAACAGAAACCGTCAACAAAATCAAGAGAAAACACGTAATCGGCAGGTATCACCAAATCACCTTTCTTATTAATAAACCCCCATTTACCTAATATATTGACTCGTGCTAGACCGTTAATAAATGGTGTTACTTCATCATAAATGAAGGGTATTACTGTTTTTCCTTGTTTATCTATATATCCGAACCTGTCATTTTTGTTTGTCATCACAGCTAATCCTTCGCTGAAAGAAGAGCCGAATCCGGTAGTATCCCAGGGCAGCACCATGCGTCCGTTTGTGTCAACATAACCTCTTTCGTCATGATTCATCACCCAGGCTAACCCTTCGGAAAATTCTGTAGCATCAAGATACTTCTTTGGCACTACCATTTTACCGTCCTTATTAATGAAACCGAAGAGTAGAAGTTCAGACTCCTTGTCAACAACATCGGCAATCATCGCCATGCCATTTTTAAAAAAACGAATTTCATCACAAGCAGGTACTGCTACCTCCCCATTTTGGTTCATGAATCCCCAGAATTTCGCTCCATCTGCTTCTATATAAATTTTGTAAAAGCCTTCTGAATATCCTGATACATAAACCAAATCTATCGGATTAAACTTAGCTTTTCCCTCATGGTCAATAATATACCACTTATTATCTAATTTATAAGCAGCTAATGGTTCAGACATGTCATTTGATGCAAATGCCGAAACCGAGAAAAGGATAATCAAGAATGCGAAATATTTTTTCATAATTACTCTACTTACTTATTGCTACATTAATTTCTTGAACATTTAATATTTTTTTTAAGAGATTTGGCTCTATTTCTATCAGGAATCCTTGCTTCCCACCATTTATGAATATCTTATCGAGTGAAAAAATTGATTTTTCAGCATATATAGGCAATTGCTTTTTTAATCCAAACGGACTAGTACCGCCGAAACGATATCCGGTAGCATTCAAAGCTTTGTTCTCATCGGCAGCTGATACATGTTTCAGATTCAAGTGCGTTGCCAATTTTTTTACAGATACTTCCATATTCCCGTGCATCAACACACATAATAATTCTTTCTCGCTTGTAAAAATAAGTGTTTTGATGACTCTATACTCATCAACTCCAAGCTCTGAAGCCGATTGTGAAGTCCCACCTTTCTCTTTATATTCATACTCATAGGTCTCAAAATCAGCGTTGAACTGTCTCAACATTCTTATTGCGGGTGTAACAGGATATTTTTTCTTTGACATAAATCTACTGTTATTAAAATCAATACTGCCTGTGAATCATAATCATATAAACGAATTAATATGAAAATCGAAACATTACAATCACGGGCAGTATTGGATTTGAACTAATTTATTTATTAATCATTAATAAAATCATGCAACTTTGACATACCGGCTCCTTCGCGTACTATTTCAAACTTATCTGTTGTCATGTCAATAATGCTTGACTCACCGGTGAATTTATAATCATCGGAACTGACAGCAATGTCAACCAACTTAGAGAATCCTTCTATGATATCATCAGGATGTAGTAATTCTTTATCCGGAAGTTTAGCAGATATTGAAATTATAGGATATCCATGTGATTTGAGAAGTGCCTGTGAAAGATTATTCTCCGGTACCCGTATGCCTGCTGTTGAACGCTTAGGGTTTTGAGCAAATTTAGGAACTAACTTTGATGCCGGCAGAATAAATGTATAAGGTCCGGGTATTAAACGCTTGATTAATCTGTATGCATCATCACTGACTTTTGCAAACTCGGATACATTTGACAATGAATCACAGAGAAATGTAAGAGATTGACTTTCGGGCAGCTTTCTAATGCTTCTTAATTTTGAAATAGCTTCTTTGTTTGACAAAGCGCAGCCTAATGTAAATTGAGTATCAGTCGGATAAAGTATGACAGCACCGTCTCTCAATGCTGATACAACTTTTTCGATTTTATTAATTTCCGGTGTTTCTTGGTGTATGTTTAATATAAGTGCAGACATAATTACTCCTGATTGTTTTCAATTCAAATAACAGTTACGAACAATTAAACTTCTATGTGCTAAAATTATTTTGAATATTTCTCGATAAATTCAAATAAGCTCATTGTTTAAATATTTGTTAAATATATTTTACGGATAAACATTAAGCTAAATTAAGCAACAAGTATTTAATATATTATTATAATCTGTAATTATGACAAAAGCCGGTAATAACACCGGCTTCCAAATTCATTTTTTTATAATTCCCTAACAGGGAACGGATTTTAACTTAGCTCATGTAAAAGTAAAATATATACTTGTTATTGATTGAAAATCTATTGGCTTTCAGAAAGTCTTTTCAACTCATCTCTTAGCTTTGCGGCTTTCTCGTAATCTTCTTCTTTTATTGCTTTTTCAAGTTCAAACT
>JBAYPL010000278.1:0-3720 GCA_041677745.1 Kapaibacterium sp. (SeqCode) | reverse complement strand
GATGATGAAGAAGCATATAAGAACCGCAAGGTACAATTTGAGCAGGATTACAATACTCTGAGAAGAGAGCTGTGGCTGGCTTCCGATGCCGCATACAAGCAGGCCTCAGAAATTTACACTAAGAAGGAATCAACACTTAAAAGCAGATTGAGAAGAGATACTACACCTGATTTTATTCAA
This sequence comes from Kapaibacterium sp. (SeqCode), assembly GCA_041677745.1. GTDB lineage: Bacteria > Bacteroidota > Ignavibacteria > Kapaibacteriales > UBA2268 > JANJTB01. The sequence continues at coordinate 3,540 of JBAYPL010000278.1, read as the reverse complement.
GTATCACCACAAAAAACATATATTAAGCGGGAGTTTCCCAAATTTGATTTTAATTATTTTGAAAATCTAACCATCGAACTGTCATCAGTTTTCAGGAATTACCCTACTATTCATAAATCATCAGTCGGATTTGAATATATACCGGAAACTATATACTTTGTAAACAGTGAAGGAATGGAATATATCAAAACTGAGTATCAGACCGGTCTTGAGATTACTGCCTTTGCACAGGCAAAAGACGGCATGCCTCTGAGTGATATGTTCTCGGCTTACTCATCGAATCCCAAGGATTTGCCTGCAAAAGACTCTCTTGTAAAGGCAGCAATCAAGGTAGCTGAAAGCATGAAAACTTTACTCGAATCCAATTTTCTCGAAGAACCATACTCAGGTCCGGTGATTTTCGAATCCCAAGCAGCAGCAGAAATTATGGCGCAATCCTTCATGCCCTATCTTGTTGCACAAAGAAGCCAACTAAGTGAAGGTGGAATGCAACAAACAAACAGATTTCAAGCTTTTCAGACAAAAATTGGCGGAAGGGTGCTTCCTGAGTTTATGAGCATTTACGCCAAGCCATCATTAGAAAATTACGAGGGAACTCCTTTGATTGGCCATTTTAAATTAGATGATTCAGGCATAAAACCGGAGGATGTACAGCTGGTTGAGTCCGGTTACCTTCGACATTTGTTGTCTGAAAGAGTTCCTACAAGAAGAGTAAAGAAATCCAACGGACACAAAAGAGGCGGTGCTGCAATGTTGAGCAATATGTTAGTAATATCTGACGATAGCAAGAAAGCAGACTCCAAATCACTCAAAGAACGAATGATGCAACTTTGTAAAGATCGTGAACTGCCATTTGGTATTATTGTCAGGAAAGCAGCTAACCAAAATATTATTTTCACTACACTATACAGAATGGCAATGGGCGGATTAAGTATCCCAAGAGGTGAGGGTGCCATGAATCTGCTCCATACTTATAAGGTTTATCCTGATGGTCGTGAAGAACTTATAAGGGGGGCTGAAATAAGTTCTTTCTCACCTCAAAACTTTAAAGATATTATTCTTACCGGCGATAATAACTTTGCCTATAACTATCTGTCGCCTTCAGTTATATCTCCATTTATGAGCGGAGGTGATCAATATGTAGGTGTGAGTATAATTACGCCCGATTTATTGTTCGAAGATGTGGAAATCAAATCACCCGAAGAAGATTTCCGTAAGCCTCCGATATTATCTAATCCAATTTCTACCAAATAATGAGTATTTTTGTAGTTCTAATATTTGTAAATTATTAAAAATATATCCAGATGGAATTGAAAAAAGAAGAAGAAGAGTTTAACTCGATTGTAATTTATGCTCTGTTATGGAGACATAGAGCTCTGATATTATCTGTAACACTCCTTTCGGCAGTAGTATCAGTAGTTATTTCATTATTTTTCATAGACAATGAGTATAAATCTACCACAAACGTAGTTCCGCCACAGACCTCCTCATCATTGATGGAGAGTGCCATGGGCTCAGTATCCGGTGCTCTGAAAGATATTGGATTGACAAAGTTGGGTGGTTCAAGTGGCAATAACTATGACTTCATAGTTATTCTCGAAAGCAGAGTGGTGCTCGACTCGATAATTGAAGAATTTCAACTTGATAAGGTTTACGATATTCCACTGTCGAAGAAGTCACTCATTTATGAAGAATTAATCTATAATCTGGAAATTAATTATGAAAGAGAAGGAAATTATTTAATTTCAGTCTGGGATAAAGACCAACAACGGGCTGCCGACATGGCTAACAGAATAGTAGAATTAGCAAATTCCATTGCCCTAAAATTATACCGTGAAGAAGTCGCCATGAACAAAAAAAACATGGAAGAAAGACTAACGGCAACTGATTCCACAATCAAAGCAATCAGCGATACTTTGGAAAAATTCTCGCGAAGAACAATGATGTTCTACCCTACAGAGCAAGCCGGTGCTCTGAGTAAATCACTCGCAGATCTGAAGAGTGAAGAAATCAAGTACGAAATGTATTATGATTATTATTCCAAATTGTACGGTAATGATGACCATGTAACGCAATCCATGAAAGCTATGAAAGAAAAGATGGCTTCGAAAATCGAAGAAGTCAAAACTGAACCGGGATTTGCCGGTAATTTCTCGCTTAACGATGCTGCCGGTGAAGGTATAGAATTTATGCGATTATATACCGAACTTGAAATCTATACTAAGGTTAAGGCATTCATCTTGCCTATGATTGAAAAAAATAAACTCGATGAAACTAAGGCAATGAAGAATTTGATGATTATAGATTATGCGATTCCAGCAGACAAAAAAGACAGACCTAAACGATCACTTATTGTTGCCGGTTCTACATTTGGAGCTTTTGCTCTTACTCTGTTTATAATACTAATCATAAATTCGATGCGTAGTCTTGGTAAAAAAATAGAAAATGTATCCGTAAAAGAATAGTATGTTAGGGAAGGACAATATATTTTCCTATAAGGACTTACTTGCAGCTGACAAGAATTTCAATAAGCTGTCATTTGTTGCTTTCATTATTTTGATTCCTACATTAATAGGCTTGGTAATCCTTTCCGAGATGTATCTAATATTATTGCCGGTGTTGATTGCACTGCCATTTGTATTAATGATTATAGTTAAACCTAAGGCTTGGCTATATACCATGACAGCATCACTCATGATATTCTTTCATGCCGGAGGTGAAGATGTGGGAGTTTTAGATGTAGTACTCGGTATCTTCTACGTTGGAAGCCTTGCAGTATATTTTGTCCGAAAATCATTAATAGTAAAAGAAAAAATCATGTTGAACATTGGTGATTGGGCAATACTCACTTTCTTCACACTTTTACTATTCAATTTTGTCATTGCTGTTGCCAATGATGTCGAACCGATTAATTGGTTAAGAGAATATCTACTAATAATCAATTTACTGATGTACTTTCCGGTACGAGATATACTAAAAACCGAAAATGATGTAAACAAGTTTCTTTTGTTCTTTGCAATAATCATAATATTAACGGGTACTTATCAGATAATAGAATATTACAGGAAAATCAGTACTAATATTGTTTATGCTTATGAATTGAAGAAATCGCTGACAATCAATCAAACATTATATACGGCTGCTTCAATCATTGGATTCATTTTTGCTTTTTCGCAGAAAAACAAATGGCGGGAGTTTATCATAGTGGGCATGACTGCATTATATGTAGTTTTTCTTATCTCGACCTTCTCACGAACTTTCTGGCTTGTACTGGGATTAGCATTTCTATTAATGTTTTTTTTGCTTCCGGCAAAGAAAAAGGTAACTTTTCTAACATATCTCGGTGTTATATCATCGGTAGTGATTCTGGGTGCCTTCCTCTTAATGAAAGATAAAGCTGATATTGCTCTGTCAGTTGCATTCGAAAGACTTGAGTCAACATCGGCAGGTAGAAAGGATGTATCATTGATAGCAAGATTCAAGGAATGGGAAAAGTTGACTTACCACATAAAGCAAAATCCCTTGGGCGGCAACGGACTC
>JBAYPL010000277.1:0-3734 GCA_041677745.1 Kapaibacterium sp. (SeqCode) | reverse complement strand
ATTATCTCATTGTGTGTCTAAAATAACGAAATTGATGGAATTATAATGCTATGTTACAATTATTCATGAACTTATTAGTTAATTTTTGTAAGATGCAGATAAATTTGTATTTTTATTCTTATTGTGATTATTTGGATATTATTATGTTACGGATATTACTTGGTTTAATGATAATAATAATTGGCTTTGAGGGAATGCTTGCACAAACGTTTACTCTGTTTGATGTTGATAGAAGCCAGTTCCCGAGAATGAAAGCCAAATTTTATTTAACAGATGAGTATGGCAACAGCATAAACTCAATATCTAAGAATGATTTATTCATAGATGAAGACGGAGTACCGAGACAAGTACTCAGTGTCAGCTGTCCGCCGGTAAAGCCGGCATTAGCAGTGTCATCAGTTCTTGTAATGGACGCCTCAGGTTCTATGGGAGGACCAAACATAGCAATGGCTAAAATCGGAGCCGCAGCCTATATTAAATCATTGCGTAATCCACAATCCGAAACTGCAATCACATTATTTGACGACAAGAATTATTTGGTTACTGATTTCATGACCGATAGAAATTTTCTGCTTAATAAAATAAATGAGATATATTACAATAAATTAGGCTGGACAGACTATAATGCAGCACTGATAGCTCCTCCCTCAGGAGCATTGCAACTCCTTCAATACAGCCGTCATAAAAAAGTCGTCCTATTTCTGTCCGACGGTGCTCCTACAACAATTACTGAGGTTTCGAGAATAGTGGATCAGGCTCTCTTGCAAAAGGTAAAAATTTATTCAATTGCAATAAACATGTCCATTTCTAAAGATATGAAGGAAATAGCTACAAAAACGGGGGGCTTGTGGTATGATAATGTTGACAGTGAAGAAAAGGCAAGAAAAATTTATGAAGAGATACTCGAGTTAGAACAGGGAAACGAATCACCATGCGAAATTGAGTGGATGAGCGATTATGCTTGCTCACCTAAAAATGTAAACGTAAATGTAACAGAAAACATGACAGGTCAGTATTATAACCTTGAATATGAAGTACCGGAGCATGGTGTAGTCGGTCTAATATTTGAACCTCAGTCAATCAGTATGAGTGGTGTAGGTGTATCACAGAGTAAAGATACAGTAATTAAAGCTATTGCTGTCAACCGAGATTTTTACATAAATTCGATAGTAGGTGACGCAAATGTATTTAGCATCAAGCCTGAAATTGATACGGTGTATGCCGGTGATACCGTCGAGTTTACCATCACTTATACACCTAAAGACAGTAATTTTGTAATGTGTGAATTCAAGGTTAGAAGTGATAAATGCCCAATCAGTGTCTTTGCAACCGGCGGCTTCCCCGGGAAAGCGCCAACATTACCAAGCTTACGTTTGACACATCCAAATGGTGGAGAGGTTTTTGTTGCCGGCTCAGATACCGTAATCACTTGGACCGGCCTTGCTCTGTCAGATACAGTAATGCTTGAGTACAGCACAAACAGAGGTATTGATTGGAATGTCATCACTAAATCAGCTACTAATTTAGTTTATAATTGGAAAAATATTCCCAAAACCCCAAGTATAGAATGCTTAGTCCGCGCAACACAAATAAATAATGCGGGGTTTGATGATCATATCTTCACCGGTGGCAGGCAGTTAGTAGAGAAAGGAACTCGAATATTAAGAGATAATACCGGTAATTTAATAATTATCGGTAGTTTTACAGGCACTACGACAATTGGCAACAGAAGTATCATCTCTCGGGGTGGATACGATATATTTGTTGCAAAATTCGGACCTGTCGGGAATACTCACTGGGTAATTTCGGCGGGCGGAAGCGGCAATGACTACGGCAAAGATATTGATGTTGATCTATTTAATAATATTTACATAACAGGGGAATTTTCCAATCAAGCAAATTTCGGTCCTCACTTAGTGACAAGTAAAGGTGGCAGTGATGTATTTGCCGCCAAGATTGACCCGGCAGGCAATTTCCAATGGGTAAATTCAGGAGGAGGGCTCGGTAATGATATTGGAGCCGGCATAGCCAGTGACCGAAATGGTAATATCGCTATCACCGGCGGTTTTGAAGGTGTTGCTCAATTTTCATCTAAAGATTTATTCAGTATAGGCAATTATGATGCATTTATAGTGAAATACAATTCAAACGGTAATCTGCAATGGGCACGTTCCGGTGGCGGAGCCGGTAAAGTTATCGGCAAGGATGTCTGTGATGATAAAGATGGAAACATAACTATTGTAGGCGAATATACTTCAACCGCTGTATTCGGTACTCAAATGATTAATAGCCAAAGTAGGGGGGAAGAAGATATCTTTGTTCTTAAATATGATCCTACGGGTAATATGATTTGGGCAAAAAGCTACGGAGGACCGGGAAATGATATTCCTAACGCCATTGATTGTGATTCCGAGGGGAATACTACAATTGCCGGAGCTTTCAGAGGTATAATTCAATTGACCAATAAGCCAAAGGAAAGCCGTCAGTACGATGCTTTCGTATTTAAGTTAAATCCGAGCGGTAATGTAATTTGGGCAAATTACGGAGGTGGTCCCGGCAATGATGCAGCTCATGGGGTTGCATCGGATTTCGATGGGAGCATAGCAATAACAGGATATTTCACTGACGAAGCACAATTTGCATTAGACTCGCTTACAGGATTTGGAGCACGCGACGTTTTTGCGGTTAAATATAACAATAACGGTGACTTATTATGGTCAAGAGCTGCCGGTTCATCAGCGGATGACACAGGAAACGGAGTTACTTTTGACAGAGATTCACGTGTTTCAATAATCGGTGACTTTCAAAAAAGAATATTCTTCGGAGATAATTACAGAGACGCCTATGGAAATGGTGATTTTTTCATTTGGCGAACTAAAATCACATATATTCAGGAAGACCTGTCCGACAGTTTGTTTTCAATTGTCATGCCGCTGCCCCAAGCTATTGATGTTGACATGAAGCAAGTCTTGACAGGCACATCTAAAGATTCCGTAGTAAGCAATTTGGTACAAAACCTCGGCACTTATCAGTTAAAGGTTGATGACATATTCTTCAGAGGTGCCGATGCCCAATCTTTCTCTATTGTGTCTGGATTCCCTGCTTTCAATGTTCCCCCGCATGAGAACGGACAAGTGGAACTGCGTTTTGCACCGACACGAGAGGGCAATCATACTGCTGAAATGATTTTCATCATCCAATCGGATACAATAATCAGAAACATTAGAGGATCAGGTATCCGACCTATGTTGAAAATAGTAAATCCGGTCATTGATTTCGGTAAAGTTGAAGTAGATGATTCTAAGGACACTATTCAAGCGATAACAATCAGAAATGTCGGAAGTGCCATACTTTATATAGACTCTACAAAGCACGGATTGCCTAATTACACAGATTTTTCTACTTTAAGCGGAGGCGGTAAATTTCAATTGAATCCCGGACAGGAACACACGATGGACCTTAGGTTCACAGCAAGAGACAAAGGGTTTACAACAGGTAGTTTAGAATTTTATTACAGTGCTCCCGGCAGTCCGGCAGTAGTTCAGCTTTTTGCTGAAGGTATAGATTTAAATCCGTTTATTAGTTACGAGCTTGAGCCGTTTGTGGATTTAATATGTGAAAATGTTGATGATAAGACCTTAACTATATACAATACCGGCGTAAATGATTTGATAATCAGCAGTATTGAAATTCAAGGCGACGATGCATCAGATTTCACTATTGATAATATTTAT
>JBAYPL010000276.1:0-3765 GCA_041677745.1 Kapaibacterium sp. (SeqCode) | reverse complement strand
AATGGACGGGCGCTCTCTCGACATCATAGAAATTGATGGAGCTTCAAATAATTCAGTAGATGATATAAGAAAACTTCGTGAAAATGCTAAGTATCCTCCAAGCAATGGAAGGTACAAGATGTATATCATAGATGAAGTTCACATGCTTTCCAATGCAGCTTTCAACGCTCTCTTAAAGACTCTTGAAGAACCACCGCCACACTTGTTGTTTGTTTTTGCTACTACCGAGGTCCATAAGGTTTTACCAACTATTACCAGCAGATGCCAAAGATTTGACTTCAGAAGAATGGAAATTGACGATATTACTCGCCAATTGAAATATATCTCTGAGAGAGAGGGGATAACAATTGATGAAGAATCATTGCTTAGCATAGCCAAGAAAGGTGATGGCTCAATGAGAGATTCCCAGAGTATATTCGACCAAGTAATTGCTTTTTGCGGCAAAAATATAATTTACTCTGAATTGACTGATGCTCTTCATTTGATAGATGAGGAATTCTTTTTCAATATTTCTGAATCTGTGGCTGCTAAAAATACTTCCGCTGTTTTCGAGCTTGCAGGAAAAGTTGTACGTAAAGGATATGATTTCCAGGAGACTTTACAAGGACTACTCGAACACTTACGGAATTTGACTGTCGTGAAAGTAACAAATGATCCGACATTAATTGAAACATCCTCACAGATGCGCCGGAAGTATCTTGAAACTGCGGAATCTTTTACTAAGCTTGACTTGATACGAATGATGAATCATGTAGCAAAAGCGGAACAATCTTTAAAATATTCTCCTCAACCTCGTATCAGATTTGAGCTTGCTCTCTTGCAACTTACACAAATTGACTCGACTTTAGAAATATCTGAGCTTATCAAAGAAATTCGTGATATAAAAAAAAAGGGTTTAATTGACTTTGGTAATTCAAATGTTCAACCGCAAGCTTTGAGTGCAGGTCATATTCGACCGCCTGTAATCAAAAGTAAGATTACTATAAAAGAAGACAGCTCAAATTATGATAAATTCAGGAGAAAATTATCCCCGGAACAATTTATGTCCGAATGGAATACTTTTGTAAAACGTGAAGAAGTTATTAATGCAGGTTTCAAACTAAGTAATTTTAAACCGGAACTCGATGGTAGAACAGTTAAATTACTAACTGACACTGAATTTGAGAAAAGTTATCTGGAGAGAAAGACTGAAAGCCTTGCCAAAATAGTCGAAAATTCGTATGATTTATTTCTGAATTTTGAAGTTGCTTATTCAAATACTAACAATACACCGGTTAACGCAGGTATGACAAACAGTACTTATAGCCATGTTGTAAACAACTTTAACAGCTCCTCATCGTCTTCTAATACTCGTAATAGACAAGTTGTTTTGGAACCAAATCTACATCCCTTAGAGAAAATTTTGATTGAAGATTTTGGTGCCGAACTTTTAATGGATTATAATAAGGACAGGTAGTATGGCTTTGACATTAGGAAAATCGGCACCCGATTTTATATTTGAAAGCAACGGCGAATCTGAAATTTCACTTAATGATTATAAAGGTAAATGGGTTATCTTGTATTTTTATCCCAAGGATAATACTTCTGGTTGCACTAAGGAGGCCTGTGAATTTCGTGATAACATGGAAAGAATCAGCGCTTATGATGCTGTTGTTTTGGGTGTCAGCCCCGATAATACAGCTTCTCATGATAAATTTAAGGCGAAACATAACCTTAATTTCACATTGATTGCCGACCCGGAAAAAGAAATTTGTAATTTATATAATGTTATGGGTGAAAAATCAATGTATGGCAGGAAGTATGTTGGTGTGATTCGTTCCACTTTTATAATCAATCCTGAAGGTATTATCGTGAAAATCTTTTCGAAAGTCAAAGTAAATGGTCATGTAGATGAAGTTATCAAACTTTTACAAGAATTCAGGGGTTCTCATTGATTGATACTCATGCTCATATTGATGCTGACGAATTTATTGACGATTTGCAAGACGTTATCGAACGTGCTTTTAACAGTGGGTTGGAGGCAGTAATAGTTCCAGCCATCAGACCTGAGAGATTTGATAACTTATTTAAGACCCTTGAAATGGATAGTCGCTTATATGGTGGAATAGGAGTACATCCTCATAATGCCGGAGAAGTTGACGATAAAATTTTGCAAATGATTTATAATACAGCCGCGAAACATCAACAAGTAAAAGCAATAGGCGAAATCGGCCTCGATTATTATTATGACTATGCTCCTAAAGAAGTACAATCAAAAGTCTTTCGAGAACAATTAGAAATAGCCAAAGATTTACAAATCCCCGTAATAGTGCATAATCGTGATTCTGACGAGGATTTGTTTAAAATACTCAATGAGGCTCAAAACGGGAAGTTGAAAGGTGTTCTGCATTGTTTCTCCGGTGATGAAGATTTGTTGAAAAGAACTATTGATTTAAACTTCAATGTATCTTTCACAGGAAATATTACTTTCAAAAAATTTGATGCTATTCAAACAGTTAAAAATGTTCCCGATGACAGATACATGATTGAAACTGATTCTCCTTACATGACTCCTGTACCTTACAGAGGTAAACGAAATGAGCCTTCATACGTCTCTTACATAGCAAATAAAATAGCAGAAATTAAGAATATAGAAATTGATGAGGTTATTAAAATGACTACAAATAATGCAAAGAAATTTTTTGGTTTAATGACTTTGATTATGTTTACTTTAATAATGGTAAACAACAATTCATTTGCTCAAAATAATGAGGATGAAGAATACTACGAAGATTACGAAGAACATCCGGGATACAATAAATTTATCGGTTTCGGTCCTGTGATTGGTACAAATACTATTGTTGAATCTTACAATCCTCGCCCTAATAACGTTTCTTACGAAGGATTGCTATCCTTGGGCGGAATCATTCACTATAGTTTAAGTGAATACATTATTCTCAGCGGAAGCTATGTATATTCAAAAAATGAGAAACTTAAAGATATATACAAGGATTTAGAGCCGAACATTCATCAGCAGATCGAGATTACTGCAAATTTTATTGTTAATCCTCACAGTCGTATAAATCTCTACGGTTTTGTTGGTCCTTCATATTTATTCAATGATTATGGTATTCCAAGTACTCACGGGGGTGGTATCGAAAGTAAGAATAGTCTTGGTGTAAATACCGGTCTCGGATTTTTCTTCAACATTCCGATAAACGGTGCAGGATTGATTACATTCTCTGCTGAATGGAAGCTCAATTTTATGTTATCAAAGAATATTTTTGAGTATGATTCAAGAGAATTGCCCGGCAGTCCGTATAGAAACCAGCCTGTCGAAGTATCCACTTTCTTCTCTATTCCAAGGATGAATATAATTTATTACCCTGAGTTTTGATTAAATTTATGATTAGAGTTCTTCAACACCCGCTTGTTCAGAATTATATCGGAGTTTTAAGAGATAAAGACTCTGATGCGGAAACTTTCAGAAAAGCAGTCAAAAAGATAGCGATGCACCTTGCAATCGAAAGCATGGACAACTTAAAACTCAAGATGACTACTGTTAAGACTCCGCTTGAAGAAACAAAGTGCTTGAAGATTTCTTCTAATGTCATTATTGTCCCGGTACTCAGAGCAGGACTCGGCTTAGTATCAGCTTTTCAAGAAATTTATCCGGAGTGTAAAATCGGATATATCGGTTTAAAAAGAAATGAAGTCACTTATGAAGCTGAAGAATACTATTATTCAATGCCGAAAATCAATTCTTCGGATAAAATCATAATACTT
>JBAYPL010000275.1:0-3771 GCA_041677745.1 Kapaibacterium sp. (SeqCode) | reverse complement strand
ACTACTCTGTCTAAACTGTTCCTGAAATATTCAATAATATATTTCAATTTTGTTTTCATATTTTTTACTCTCACTAAGAAAGACACATTAACTTGAAAAACGTCTCCGAAAAAAAGAAAAAAAATATGATTAATCGTTTTTTTTTCATATATTTTAGCAAATTTTCCATTTTCGTTCGTTATACTACTACATTTACACTTATAATAATTTTTTGTTGCTTGTAATTGAAAAATCGTTCTAAAATAATGAATATTATAAATTCGACAGAATTTGTACTAAACCGGATAAGCTATCTTGTAAATCATAGGCTATTGATAATCGTATTATCGTTATCAGTGTTGATGGTGATGAATTCATGTAATTGTGTTCCTGAAATTTCCACTCCGAAAATTATAGCACCGGATAATTACAGCAATGCCTTGCTGATTAATGCTATCAGTGACAGGGAAATTCTTTCCGCGGAATCCGATGAAATACCATTACTTGTCAAATTATCATACTCTGAACCCGACTATCATTATCAAAAATTAAATGCAGGTAATTCATATCTGCGTCTGATTGATGAAACTTCCAAGATGTCACTTTTTAATCTTCCGATAGAGCTTGAAAAATTCGAGTATTATTCCATAGTCTTCTTCGGATTTGGCAATTCGGTCAAGGCACTGATATTCAAAGATATACTGCCGAATAATTCAGAAAGTAAATCCGGCTTGAGATTCATAAATACTGTATTTGATTCCGATAAATTTATTTTCAGACTGAAACAAAACAGTGAACAAACTGATTATAATTTGAGCTTTCGCTCTTACACAGACATCATTCAACAGAATACAAGTACGTGTGTCGTCGAAATACTGAATACAAGCGACGGTGAAGTGCTTCTTTCTCAAAATATTAATGTAGCAGGCGGCAGAATTTATAATGTTATACTTAAAGGTACCCTGCATACTACAGCAAATAAACCTCTCACAATTGAAATAGCCGCCGCCGACAGATGAAATAAATCCGACTAAATGAATTTGCGGAAGTAGTGCATAGATATTCCGGCAGCAACAGCAACATTGAGTGATTCAGCTTCACCGACACCAGAGATTTTGAAAGCCTTACCTGTGTATTCTGCTAAGGCAGGAGATATTCCTTTAGATTCATTGCCGAAAATCAAACCAAATTTTTTCCCGGGTTTAACTGATGATAATTCTTTATCTGAGTCGAGTGTAGAACAGAATATTTTGAAATCTTTATAATATTCCTCAAAGTGAGAAATTAAATCCGGCGCATATTGAATAGAAGTCTTGAAAATAGCTCCCATAGTTGATCGTACTGTTTTAGGACTAAAGCAATCTGCACAGTCTCGCCCGATAATAATTTGATCAAATCCGAACCATAGAGCTGTCCTGATAATAGTGCCTACATTCCCGGGGTCTGAAACAGCATCTAAAGCAATAAAAGGCTTTGTGAAATCCGGTTCTAATGTTTGCATAGCAACTACAGCAAGTATGCTTTGGGGGGTTTTTGTGTCGGTCAATTGATCAAAAAGATGTTTTTGAGCAACATAGACAGGTACCCCTTGTTCCGAGTAAAATTCCGCTAATTCAAGTACATCTTGAGTCGGCGAATCTCTTACTACCAGCAACTCAGTGCTGAAATTGCTGCGTGAAAGCTCTGCTACAAGTTTTTCACCTTCGGCTACGAACAGACCGTTTTGGTCACGTAATTGCTTTTGGTGAAGAGATCGAATTGTCTTCTTTAATTTTTGTGTTACCTGCATCGTATAAAGCATCTTTTTCTACATGATTATTTTAACATTGCAAAATTTAATACTTAAAAATACAATATAATTTCAAAATAATTTATTTTTACGAAAGTTTTATTGACAAATTCAAAAAATATGTTAACTTCAGAGTTGTTGAAAAAGAAGCGAGACGGTTACGAACTCAGCTCTTCAGAAATTAAATACATCATAGAAGGTCTTAGCAATAATAACGTTTCGGATGTGCAGGCATCGGCATTTCTTATGGCTTGTTGTACAAAAGGACTGTCGTCCGACGAAATTACGGCTTTGACATTTGCAATGAGAGACTCAGGCAAGAAATTTGATTTTTCAGGTGTACCATATAAGAAAGTTGATAAACATTCTACAGGTGGAGTAGGGGATAAAATCTCACTTCTTCTTACGCCGATTTGTATGGAATATGATATCGCAGTTCCGATGATTTCAGGCAGAGGACTTGGGCATACCGGTGGAACTGCCGATAAATTGGAGGCAATATCCGGATTTAAAATCAAACTCCATCACGATGTATATAAAAAACTGTTGATTAAGAATAGAGTATTCATGGCATGTCAAACTGACGAAATAGCTCCTGCTGACAAAAAGTTATATTTTTTAAGGGATGTAACCGGTACAGTTGAATCAACGGGATTGATTTGTGCTTCAATTTTAAGTAAGAAACTTGCTGAGGATTTAGATGCACTCGTAATAGATTTGAAGGTAGGTCAAGGTGCCTTCATGCAAACTATTAATGAAGCTTATGAACTAGCTGAAGTCATGAAATCCGTTGCTTCTCTTGCCGGCTTGAAGTTACGTATAATTTTTTCATCAATGAAACAACCACTGGGTTATAAGATTGGGAATTGGCTTGAAATTGAGGAGGTTCTGGACTGTTTGAGCGGTAATTGTCCCGATGATATTCGTAGGCTCACGGTCATTCTCGCTACTGCGATGCTTGATTGCGCCGGGATATCCTCAGATAATGATGCTACTGCTGAAAGTGTTTCGAGAGTATTGGATTCCGGAAAAGCTTATGATAATTTTATAAAAATGATTGAATCACAAGGTGGAAATCTTGACCAGAGCAAAATAAAATATAAAAATTATCCGAAATTTTCAATAATTGCAAATGATAGTGGTTACATTACTCAAATTGATACTTTATATACGGGCATAACAGGTATTATGCTCAAAGCAGGCAGACAGGACATTAACGAGAGGATTGACTATGGAGCAGGAATTATTTTGAAGAAGAAAGTGGGAGACGCGGTTGAAAAAGGTGAAGTCTTAGCTGTACTCAAATCTAAGGATAGTAACTTATTCAAACCCGCAGCAGATTTGTTGAGTAGTTCCATGATAATTTCTCCAGATAAGCCCGAGCCGGACAAACTTATTTTAGACGAGTGGATGATATGAGCCTCGATTTTATAGATATATTAGTTATTTGTGTTTATTTTACTGTTGTTCTTTTCGTCGGTTTCGTTATTGCAAAAAGAAAGGGAAATTCATATGAAAGCAGCGAAGAATATCTTTTAGCCGGAAGGAAATTGACTCTTCCGCTATTCACCGCATCACTTGTAGCAACATGGTATGGCTCAATATTGGGGATTGGTGAGTTTGTATATACTTCGGGATTCACTGCATGGGTCTGTTTCGGATTGCCTTATTATATTGCAGCAGCTTTCTTTGCATTTTTCATCGCCGGAAAAATCAGGGATTCAAATGTATCGTCAATACCCGAGCAAATTAGAAATAAATACGGTAATAAAGCGGGTCTTGTGTCTTCGGTTATTGTGTTTATAATTACTGTACCTGCGGCTTATGTTCTGATGCTGGGTATAATTATTCAATTAATTTTTGGTTTATCACTTTGGATTTCGATTATAATCGGTACTATACTTTCCCTTATTTATCTGTACACAGGCGGATTCAGAGCAGATGTTTATACAAATGCTGCTCAGTTTATTCTAATGTATCTTGGATTTGCCTGCTTACTATTT
>JBAYPL010000274.1:0-3779 GCA_041677745.1 Kapaibacterium sp. (SeqCode) | reverse complement strand
TTGTACTTTGTATTATCGCTGAAGTGAGATAAAGATTATATCAATGACGAATTCAGAATTTGACATAGTGATACCGACGTCGTCCTTTATAGAAATTATATAGTAAGAAATTTATGTAATACATCAAAACGACGAGCTTGAAGCAGCTCGGATTATCAGACATGAGTTCATATAATCAGAGATACAAATTAAAAAATTTATCACACATTTTTATTTATTTTAAAATATGAAACCCGTAAGCAATTTATTAGGATTAGAAATACCGCTGGTGCTGGCATCGGGCTCTCCGAGACGGCACCATCTCCTGAAAACTATTGGATTTGAATTTACAATCATTACTGCCGATATTGATGAAACTCTCGACATAAATATTCCGCCCGAGCAGTATTGTATGAATTTGGCAAGGAGCAAAGCTGTAAAAGTAGCCGACAACTTGGACTATGAAGCTGTCGTGCTCGGTGCAGACACAATTGTTGTTCTTGATGGACGGATTATTAACAAACCGTCAAACAGAGAAGAAGCCGTAAAATTTCTGAAAGACTTGAGCGGCAACACACACCTTGTTTATACAGCAATTGCCATAGTAAATTCCAAAACGGGAAAAACCTTGACCAAGTACGGAATTACGCGAGTAACTTTCAGAGAACTTGAAGACGAAGAAATTACAGCTTATGTTGAATCCGGTTCACCTATGGATAAGGCAGGTGCTTACGGTATTCAGGATGATTTCGGCGCCGTGTTTGTTAAACATGTAGAAGGTTGTTACTATAATATTGTCGGTTTACCTTTAGAATTGTTATATAGTTCATTAAAAGAATTTTTAAAAGGTTAACAGATGAATTATGCAGTCAAAGATAAAGCTAATTCATATTTAATGCTTCTGCCTTGGATTCTGACTTTTGCAGTTTTTTGGCTCTATCCCTTAATTTATGCAGCATATTTGAGTTTGACGGACTACAACACGCTTAGTGGAACAGCTGTATATATAGGTCTTGACAATTACAAAGCAATTATGGATGATGACGTATTTCTGAAAGCATTAAGCAATACAATGATATTTACTTTTGGCACAGTACCTGTGACTACTACTTTTGCCTTATTGCTTGCTGTGATACTCAACAGTAAAATTGTACGTTTCAAGGAATTTTTCCGAGCAGCATACTTCATGCCGACAGTAACATCACTTGTAGTAATATCCTTAATTTTCACAAATTTATATGCAAAAGACGGTTATATAAATTCTCTGCTGCATTTTCTAAATCTCCCGACATCAGAGCGGGGTTGGTTATTGGAACCGGATACAGCTTTGCTTTCTGTCATGGCTATGGATGTGTGGATGGCTACCGGTTACTACATGGTGCTGTTTCTTGCGGGAATGCAATCCATATCAAATGATTTATATGAATCAGCGAAATTATCGGGGGCAAACGCAAGACAGATGTTTTTCCGTATCACACTGCCGCTGCTGAAGCCAACGATGCTTTTCATACTTGTAATAAACACGATAAAATCATTTCAAGTATTCATCGAAATTTTCATTATGACCAAGGGCGGTCCGCTCAATTCGACAATGACTTTGGTTTACATGATTTTCGTCAATGCTTTTGAGAAGTCCGACAAAATGGGCTATGCATCTGCCCTTGCGTTCGTACTCTTCTTTATACTAATAATTTTTAGTCTTATTCAAATGAAATTATTGAAGGAAAAATAATGGAACTTGTCATTACAATCATTGTTTGTTATTTCATCGGAGCGATTCCAAGTTCATATTTATTAGTGAAATTCTTTGGTAAGAAAAATATATTTCAAGAGGGCAGCGGAAATCCGGGTGCCTTGAACAGCTATGAATCTACGGATAACAAATATATCGGAACATCTGTCTTATTATTAGATATTTTGAAAGGGATTGCAGCAGCATATTTTGCTTATAGTATTGCCGGTAATAATTATGTACCATTCCTTGCCGGATTGATTTGGGTGATTATCGGTAATAATTATAATATATTTTTTGGTTTGAAGGGTGGCAGAGGGCTTGCCGTTGCTGCCGGTGCCTTCGGAGCTGCCAGCCCTTACTTTGTTTTTACTTGGCTGATAATGTGGTTAACCTCATATTTCATGATAAAAAAGAACGTGCATGTAGCAAACGCTATCGCACTCATCGCTGCACCAATACTTGTTTTCTCCACTGCCGATGCGATGCTCGACATCAGCGGAATTCTTACCGTCGGTGACAAAACCGCCCTGAAAATCACTTACTCCTTATCTTGCTTTGTAATTCTTATCCGGCATTTCAAACCATTGAGAGAGTTCGCACTGAAGAATAATTCCTAACTTTCTACACAATGAGGTTGTTTCATAAATTCATAATATATGATTTAGACCAAAACCAAGGCATAATAAACATTGTCTTGACAAGCAAAAGCTTAATAACATGCTCTTATAAAGCCGAATAAAAAGTCTTTTTATCGTCCTTTTACTAATGAGACAGCCCCTAAATCAGCGGTATTGAGAATTACACGGCATCGAGCGTCCAAGCCGTTAAGATGATGGTGAGGAGGTAATTTATATCGGCTCTCTTGCATAGTATTTCTAAGAGAGTCGAAATTGTAAATGGTCCTTCTGATTTTTCCTTGAGCTGATGTTAATACAAAATATTCCAACTAAATTTATAGTTTATCCCTCCGAAATCAATTATTGCTAAACTAAAAACAATTTTTTGCCTGCCAAAACGTCAAAATTGTGTAACTAAATTTTCTTATACTTATTCCGGAGAAATGAAAATGGCTTTTATTCTTAAGGATTTACCTTATCCCAAAAATGCACTCGCACCTTACATTTCAGAAGAAACAATGGACTTTCACCACAGTAAGCACCTCCAAGCTTACGTAAACAACACAAATAATCTCATCGCAGGCACCGAATTTGAGAATATGTCGCTCGAAGATATTGTCAAGAAGTCACAGGGCGGGCTTTTTAACAATTCGGCACAGATATGGAATCACGAATTTTTCTGGGACATCATGTCTCCGAATGGCGGTGGCACTCCAAGTGGTAAAATCCTTGAATCCCTAGAAAGCAATTTCGGTTCATTTAACGAATTCAAAGAGAAATTTGTCAAAGCTGCTACAGGATTGTTCGGCTCAGGTTGGGCTTGGCTTGTCAAAAATGGCGACGGCAAGCTTGACATTGTCAGCTATAGCAATGCCGGCAACCCCTTAACCGAAGGTAAGACAGCTCTTCTCGGCATTGATGTTTGGGAACATGCTTATTACATTGATTACAGAAATGCAAGACCTAAATATGTCGAAGCTTTCTTTGATGTAATAAATTGGAATACTGTTGCTTCAAAGCTTTAATTATTTGACGATAACATACAAAGCCGATTAATTCTGATCGGCTTTTTTTATTGTTGACAGCAATGTATCTTTAAATTCATTTTGATTATTATAGTTATAGAACGGTACACCTGTTATCAAATAGGTGTCTGTGTTGATTTCGATTGTCTTTTCTTCTCCCCTGATTTCTTTCAAAAAGTCTTCTTTCCATTTGTCATGTCCTATTAAATGCTCACCTTTTGGCTCTATGAAAACCTGAAAAGTCTTTTGTTCTCCGTCTCGTTGTTTGCAGAATAGTAAAAAGTCAGGTTCAAAAGCTCGTCCGAGTTTGTTATAGATTTTTACTACTCTTTCGTTTCGGATTAGATAAATGTTTTCAAAATTCTGATTCAGTCCTTCAAATCGTCTTGAAAATAGTTCTACAAATTTCTTTTCTTCACTTGT
>JBAYPL010000273.1:0-3786 GCA_041677745.1 Kapaibacterium sp. (SeqCode) | reverse complement strand
CAGTTGAAATTACCGATTATTACGCTGCAATCAGAGTATATGATGCTAAAGAGCAGATGAAATCTAATATAAGTCAATTGATTAATCATGCTCGGAATTTTGAAAGCAAGGGTTATAAAAGTCTGTATGAGTATATAAATCAACTGAACTCATCAGCAAAAGTCTCGCAGGAATCGGAGGCTGCGTTTATCAGCGGTGATGATACAGTTAGTCTGATGACTTGCCATGCTTCAAAGGGATTAGAGTTCCCTGTTGTAGTTCTGTACAAAAGCAATCTAAAAAAGAAAAACAGCAATGATATGATGAAAAGCAAGAATTACGGTATATCCGTCAATTTGAAATTGCCTGAACAATATAATGATGAAGGAAGATTAGTACTTAAACCTGCAAAAACTATGGTACAAAGCCTTATTAAGGATAAAATCAATGAAGCAGAATCAGCTGAAGAGGCTCGTTTGCTCTATGTAAGCCTGACAAGAGCCAAGGACCATTTGATTATAACATCAACAGTTCGTGAGAATAAGGATTCTTATTCTGTTAATGAAGGCTCATTTATCGCTATGCTTCTGAAAGGCTTGGATAAGAAAGCTATTGATTTATTAGGAAATGACATTATTAAGCTGAACGATAAACTGAAATTTACTGCTCAAGGAATCTGTAATCTCAATTTAGATATAAATATAATTAGGGAAATTGAACCCTTACAGAATTTTCGAATCTCGGAAAGCCAAGAGTCGGACAAAGAATCTCCTATTCCCCGCGATTACTTTACAAAACGTGCTGTACCTGGCGATTATCCCGATATTGCCTCGGCTACTAAATACTCATTATTCTTGAATAACAAGGATGAGTTCATTAGTAAGTACGTACTCGGATTGCCTGATTTGTACCTTGCTTCCCATAAAACCGAAGATGTACATGACAGTGACATAACCGGTGGTATCCCCGGCGGAACAGTGATACACTCGGTATTTGAAAATATGAATGAATGGTTACCGGAATATTATTCAGGTAAGTATGAAGCGCTTTATACAGAGGTAGATAGAGTGTTGTTCAACAATTATCTGAATAATGTTAATGATTTGAGACAAAGAGTCATCACTGAATGCAGTAATGCTGCTGACAGCAAGTTACTAAGAGAATATGCTCAACATTTCCCTTTTTCAGAGTTTGAAAAAGAATTTAACATGCCCTTTCACGGTTCAACGATAACGGGTAAGATTGATTTGCTTGTTAAATCTGCTGATGAGTCAATTATTGAAGTCTGGGATTGGAAGTCCAACATTGTAAGCTCCAAAAATGATATGATGAAATTAGAATTGAGTTACTCCCTACAAATCAAATTATACTTGATGCTTATTTCGAAGATTTACCCTGAAAAAGAGTTATATCACGGTAAATTACTATTTACGAGATTAGCGCACACTAACGATTGGGTTTATAAAATAACAATGACCAAGCAAGACATAAAAGTATTTGAAAAGGATTTAGTAGAAATGACACATACTGTGAAAAGTTATTAAAAAAAGTAGGCTGCCCTTACGAGACAGCCCCTTTTGTGAATATGATTTAAGATATTACAGGAATTCTACAATTTAGTAATTTCAATATCAATTTCTGCAATACGTGCATTAGCTTGTTCAATTGACTCCTGTTTTTCTTGAATTCTATTTTTGATATTAGAGATCTTGCCGTTAACCTCATTAATGAGGAACTCGTCAATTCCTGCTTCACCCAACTTATTCATTTGAATTTCGAGGGACTCTTTATCCTTGGACATGATTGCATTTAGTCGGGTAATCTTTTCCTCCAAGCCGAATTTAATCTCATTAAGTTTTTTAATTTTTTCTTCTTTTCTTTGTTCGAAGTATTCACTTTTCTTCTTGTCGAAGTTATTGAATGCTTCTCTTATTCTGGCAAACAGCTCATTACGTTGCTCTCTGCGTAAACGTGCAATACGCACTTCACCTTGAACGGTAATAAGGGATTCTCTAATCATATTGAATTCCGTAGAGCCTAAGACAAGAGCAAAGCAATCGTTAACTTTTTCGGTAAGTTTATCATAATTAGAGCTGCATTCTTCATGATATTCATCTCGTTCATGCGATTGTTTTTCATTAATATCTTCAAATACGGCTCTAATGTCGGCATAAAGCTTGTCGCGATGTTCGCGTTTTAGCTTGGTAGCTTTAATTTGATTTTGAGCATTAATCAGCTGTTCTCTCGAGAGCGAGTATTCTTCGGAAGTCTGAGCAAAAGAAATTGCATCAGCAATAACTTTGGACAATTTGTCGAAGTTTTCTTCGGTAATAGCATTGAAGTTTTTTCTATCTTCTTCTTGTCGTTTATTGACATCGTCAAATGCAGTACGGATAATCTGGTATAACTCGTCACGTTGGTCTCTTTTAAGCTTCAAGCCTTTAATTTTGCTTTGAACTGCAATCAGAGCTTTTCTTGCTTCGGCATAGATTTCTGAATGATTTGCAAATTCCACAGCAGCTTCAATTTTATGTTTCATGCTGTGATAATTTTCAATACATTCCATTTCGTAATTTTCTCTTTCTTCGTTCTGCCTTTGACTAACATTGTCGAAAGCAGCATTAATCAACCTGTAAAGCTCATCTCTATGTGATCTTTTCAATTTTAAACTTTTAAAAGAATCCTGGGCAGACAGAAGTTTTTCGCGTGCCTGCTTATAATCATTGTTAGAATTGGCAAATTCCACTGCATCATTTACAATACCTATGACAGAATCATAAGCTTCCTGTGATTCGGCATCGGCTTTCTCATGTTCAGCAGCCTGTCTGGTATTAATGTTCTCAAGAGCAATTCTGATTTGCTCATTAATCTCAGTAGTATCTTCCTCTTTGAAAAACATGCCTTTAAGTTTATCCCTGACATCGGATAATGAACTGCGGATTTCTCTCCATTCATTACTTGAAGCTGAGACAGCAATAACGCTTTCAAGTTCATCCTTAAATTTGTTGAGTGCTGTAATATATTCGAACTCGTTGTTATACTGTACCAAAATTTCACCGCTTTTAGGATTAGTCCGGTTCTCACTGCTTGTATTCATCTCTTCACTCACATCCACACCTATTCAAATATCATTTTAAGTATATTAATTATTATCGGTTTGTTCAGTAATCGCGTGATTACCCGAATTGTCGAAGTTAGTTGATTTAATCGCAAGCATAGCTTGCCTGCTGATAGGTGGTAACTCTTCACCACGAATCAAAACATCGAGTTCTTCACCGTCGAGTATTTCACGTTCAAGTAATATTTTAGACGTCTTGTGCAGCATCTCGATATTTTCCTCAAGTAGGTCTTCGGCTCTGTCTTGAGCATTAGTCAGAATTCTTCTTACTTCGGAATCTATGGTTTGAGCTGTTTCCTCGCTATGGTCTCTTGTTTTGGAGAAGTCTCTGCCAAGAAATACTTCTTCATTGTCATGATTAAAGGTAACAGGACCGATTACATCACTCATACCCCATTCGCAGACCATCTTACGTGCAATCTGTGAGGCGCGTTGCAAGTCACTCGAAGCACCTGTTGATAACACATTAAATACCAATCTTTCGGCGGCTCTTCCGGCAAGTAGAACTACTAATTGGTCTTCGAAGTATTCTCTTGATTTAGAGTGAAATTCTTCATTTGGCAAATGCCAAGTCAAGCCTAATGCTCGTCCTCTTGGTATAATTGTAACCTTATGTACCGGGTCAGAATGTAATAACAGTTTACCTGCCAAAGCATGCCCCATTTCATGGTATGAGGTCATTTCTTTTT
>JBAYPL010000272.1:0-3798 GCA_041677745.1 Kapaibacterium sp. (SeqCode) | reverse complement strand
TTTACCGGTGTATTTGCCTTCATTATTAGCAAATTGTTTGATATTCTCAAAAAATTTATCCAAATCGGCAGGGAAAGAATCCACATTCAAAAAAACAAGAATACCACTATTTGCAAAATCAGCACCTCTGTTACGTCCTTGTGAAATGGTTTGCCTTTCGGGAGAATTATGGATAATGACAGTATCTGCAAAATTTTTAGCGATTTCGGCTGTCGCATCAGCACTGCCTCCGTCACTTACAATTAATTCAAAATTGTGTTTTTCTCTTAGTTCCTCTGTGAACATACTCAAATGCGATTCGATGATTTTCTCTTCCTGATAAACTGGTACAATCAAACTGAAAGCCGGATTGCTCTGCATATGATTGCGTTTGAAGACCAAAACTTTCGAGTGATTGCATTCAAGAAAGTTTTGCTCTTGGGTTTTCAATTTGATATTGGGATTTATATTATGCAAGGAAACTAACTCTGTAAAAAATTCAAACTACAAAATTAAGCAATTTTGTAGAAATAACCTTAAAATGATTTATTTTTGACTGTACTCATGTAATTCAAATAAAAATGATTTGTTTCAAATCATAATGAATGATATTTTTATATTTTTGTTATTAAGAAAAAGTCAAAAAGAGAAAAAAATGTTCAGGATTCGCAGCTTAACTTTTCAATTATCAATTTTGATACTTACTTCAGCAGGTATCATATCGGTATTGTTATATGGTTATAATTTTTATAATTCTGCTGCCATAGTTTATGATGAAGTTGATAAGAATGCAAGCTCTACTGTTGAGAAATTTGCTTTCAGAATAGAATCCGTCTTGAAAAACGTTGAGAAAATTGCATATATTACTCGAAATTATATTGAGGAAAATGAGATTACAAGCATAGAATTAAATAATTTTCTTACACGTATCGTCGAGCAGAATTCCGAAATATATGGCTCGAGTATTTGTTTTGAGCCTTACGAAATGGATTCTACACAAAAGTTGTATTCAATTTATTATTTCAAAGATGGTGGAGAAATAAAATTTTCAGATTTATCCTCACACGAATACTATTATCCCGAACAAAATTGGTATCTCGAACCCAAAATTCAGGACAAATCAATATGGAGCGAGCCTTATTATGATGAAGGGGGAGGTAATATTCTCATGACTACCTTCTCACTGCCCTTTTTCAAGATAGTAAATGATACAAAGGTGTTCAGAGGTGTTATCACTTGTGATGTGTCCTTGAGCTGGCTGCGTGATTTAATTGATGAAATGAATATTTACGAGTCAGGATACGGATTTTTGATTTCATCCAAAGGAAGATTTCTTGCACATCCCGATTCAAGTCTTGTTATGAAGAAAACGATGTTTGACCTGGCTAAAGACGTGAAACTTCCTGTCCTCAATGAACTCGGAAAACGCATGACTGCGGGAGAAAAAGGCGATATTACATCTGTTTCGGTGGTCCTGAACGAAAAATCATTGGTTCGCTTTCATCCTTTGGAATTGAATGGTTGGTCACTTGCCGTTTTATTTCCGCATAATGCCATTTACATGAAACTTTATAGTTTGATATATGAAGTGGTCATTCTCGGAGTTCTGGGATTCATCCTTTTGTTCATTATGCTTGTCTGGGTTTCGAGAAAAATATCTAAACCGCTCAAAATTATTACCGTCGCAGCTGAAAACATTGCCGAGGGTAATTTAATCGAAGCAAGCAATGTTTCAGCCGCCTATAAACAAATCTATTCGGAAATAAGTGAACGAAGTCAACTTAAAAAACATGTCATTAAAAACGAAATTATCAGGTTGTATCTTTCCATTGATAAAATGACTAAAAATTTGTATTCACTCATTGAACAGGTTCAAAAATCAGGCGTACAAGTGAGCAGTTCAGCTAATGAAATAGCTGCTTCGTCCAGAGAACTTGAAGCAAATGCTGCCGAACAGGCTGCTTCGACGAAAGAGGTAAGTGCTTCAAGTAAGCAAATTTCAGATACTTCTTTAGCTCTTTCGGAGTCAATACATGATGTGAACATTAAAACAGAAAATGCCCTCGAAACTGCCCACAATGGAAGAGAAAGCCTCAACGGACTCGAAGAAGCAATGCAGAACTTAACAAACTCGACAATGTCAATTACTAACAAGCTTTCGGTAATAAATGAAAGAGCTAATAAAATCAGTAACGTAGTTACTGCGATTAATAAAATTTCCGAACAGACGAATCTGCTCTCTTTCAATGCTGCTATTGAAGCAGAGAAAGCAGGTGAATACGGAAAAGGATTCTCTGTAGTTGCTCGTGAAATCAGCAGATTGGCTGACCAAACTGCTGTCGCCACCGAGGATATCGAAAAAATGGTTAAAGAAATGCAGTCTTCTGTTTCTTCAGGTGTTATGGAAATGGATAAATTCAGCGATGAAGTAAGAAAAGGCTCGCTGCATATTTATTCTGTAGCCGGAAAATTGGGCTTGGTCATAGAACAAGTTAATGACTATGCACCAAGCTTCAATACTTTTGCTCTCGGTATGGAACAACAAACAGAAGCCGCTATGCAAATAAGCGATACAATGATTCAGCTTGCTAAAGCATCAGAGCAGTCTAAAGAAGCATTGGCTGAATTTAGAAAAGCAAGTCTCCAACTAAATGAGGCAGTTGTTAATTTGCAAAAAGAAGTTCATAAATTTACACTTTAATGTAACTTTTTTTGTCTTATTGTTTATTATAATAAGTTGAAATTATATATCGAAAAAAATATGAAATACACATTGCTTGCAATATTTGCTATGATGTTAATCAGTTCGTGTTCAACTGACGAAAAAATAATAAACTCGATTGATGAATCCGATAAAATGATTCTTGCTTTGAACAGTGAAAATCCGGGTTTAGTTTTAATTGAAGTACCTTCCATGAAAGTCATTGATGATGATTTCGCTAAAAATACAATCGGTATTGATTTGGAAAGTCCAATTACAAATATTAAAGAATACGGGACAAATATGTACATGTTTGCACCGGAATCACATAAAATTTATATTATAAGCAAAACTGATATGAAATTGGTTATAATCATAGATTTCTCTAGTGATTTGCTCGAACCTTATGACATCGTTTTTCCAAACTCTACAGATGCTTATATTGTGCATAATAATTCTGATTATGTTACTCTATTTGATTTAACCGAGTTTGTTGCTGCCAGACAAATCAAAGTAGGAAATCCTCCGCATTCCATTGCAATGTTCGGCAATTTTGTATTTGTCTCGAATATGCCTGATAATAATATTTCAGTCATTGATACTCGACTTCGACAAGAATTAGCAACAATTCCCACTGAAGCAGTTCCTTCACATTTAGCTGTATCTCATGATGGGAAACATCTGATTTGTATATCTGCAGGAAACGGGAAATTCAATCAAGGAGCAGAAAAATCTCCGGCTTATTATCAGTTCATTGAAATTTCTACAAGAACAGTTGTTCATTCTGCTGAATTAGGATTCGGAGCAATTGTTGCAAGTGAACAAATTCCGCTTGGATTGATAGTAACTCTACATGACTGGGGATTTGTCATAACCAATGATAATTTAATAAGAATTGATATTAGAAATATGGACAGATTGAATCTTGTAACTAAGCGTAATTTCCACTTCATAAACGAATTGAAGGGAAAAGAAAAGCTTATGTTGTTGCGTTTTAAGGATGATGGTACTGATATAATGTTTGCTGACGACCGTACCGGAGATATAGGTGATTATTACTATGTTCCATATAAAGTAAATTTCTTGTTCCCGATTTGATTTATGCCATTAACTAACAC
>JBAYPL010000271.1:0-3815 GCA_041677745.1 Kapaibacterium sp. (SeqCode) | reverse complement strand
CATTAATTTCATTCAAAAAGTTTTCTTCGGCTTCTCTTCCTACAAGTAGAAATTGTAATCCTCCATTCTTTTGATGATTAACAATAACAGCTGCTGACAAGAGCTCTAAAATACCTTTTCCACGTTTAAATTGCCCGACGTAGGAAACAATGAATTTATTTAAAGGCAGGCTTTTTGATCGTCGTAAATCGGATATATTTTCAAACGGTATAAACTTGTTACAATCCACACCGTTATATATTGTAGTATATTTAGTATCTATTGATTTGCTGAAATCAAATCTTGATTTCACGTCATCGGCAATACCGATTATGCCGTCAGACAAAAATACCGACAGCTTATCTGTCTCGGTTTTTCGTGTTAGACGCACATGCCATACCATTTTTGCCTTAGTATTTTTTTTTGCTAAACCGGCAATAATAGAGTCTCTCTCATGATCCGGATGAACAATGTCAATTTCGTATTTTTTGATTAGCTTTCTGATTTCGAAAATGTTTTTTATTTGTTTTGTCAAGTGTTTTGGTTTGAGAGCAAACAAAGGTAATACAAACACGGTACAACCTATTTCAATCAATCTTTCTTTAAGTTCACCCTCAGCGGGTACAATAGCGAATGGTTTGAACTTGCTTTTATCAAGATTTTTAATCAAGGCAAACATGCTTTGCTGCCCACCCATGCTTAAATTTGGAAAATGACTTATGTAGAGAATATTAATCATCTCAATCCAAGGAATATAAATTTGTAGAATAAGTATTTAATGCAAAAATATTTCAATTTAATTTGTATTTGATAAATTATAGTGATTTTTCATAGATATTTCTTGAGAATTTTTATCAATATCCAATACATATATAAATTGAGATGTCAAAACTTAATAATCCAAATTACAAGATAGTATATAACTATTGGCTTATTAATCCGTCAAACTGATGTTGAATAACTTATATTAAAACTTATGATTAGAATATTAATTGCACTATTTATAATGATTTCTGTGTATAAATCATTATCTCAGGAAATATGTAAAGATTATAGAATTTATGATGGTGCCGAAACCATTTACAACTTTGGATTGGACACAACATTTAATTGGTGGGCAATTACCTCACCAACCACAGACCGCCAGAGGTTGATTGTCAATGGTGAAGAAAGTATCGTTTATAATTCCGTTCTACCACCTGTGTTTTCCTATGACGGATTGCAATGGGCTGCTTTTGCAGATGATCAAGGGGTAACAACCCTCCTAACAAGAGATTCAGCTGTTTTTTTGTTTGCATCCGAACCGGGTGAAATATTGTACTCATCAATTACAAATCAACTGGTTTATTCGTACATCCAAGGCAGTATCGAAACACTTGTATTGCCAAACAGAAAGGTTGATATGACAAATAAAATCGGTCCGGTCAAAGTAAATCAGAATGCAAGCGGGTATGCTTATACAGTAAAAAGAGGCTCTATGGTTTCGGTTAATATTAACGGCAAAGAAACGACAACCTATGATAGAGTTAACCCTGTCGGATTCAATATTGAAAATAAATTTGTATATGCTGCTTACATAGGCAATGGATGGCAAATTTATGAAAACGAAGATCCTGTATCTGAAATTTATCCTGACCTCTATGAGCATGCTATTAACAGAGAGGGTACAGTATATGCATTCACCGTACGCTCATTCAATGGAAGACACCAAACTGTAACAATATCTTCTGAATATTATGAGCCACTCATCAGTAAGCAATATGAAATGGTGAACAATTTGACACTTCATCCATATCTTCCACTTGTCGGGTACAGCTCAATTTTTCAAACAGTCAGATATGTAGGTATGAATTCAGCTGAGTATTTTGCTGGTATCCAGCCCGGCAAACCGATGTTTTCATGGGACGGCGATGAGATGTTCTTTGTCAGCTGTGATTTAGACTGTTTTGTTAATATTAACGGCAGAAGATACAACACAAAAATTAGACTTGACCCGAGCTTGCCGATAGCTCTTGCACCCGGCACAAAAACAATTGCCTACACTACGAATGCTTCTCTGATGGTATATTTCCTCGAAACAGGAGTACTACATTCTGGCATGATGGCTGATTATGTAGGAGAGGTACGCTACAATCGTTTCGATAACAGATATGAAGCTATCGGAGTCATAAGTAACAGGTTATATTTGATGACATGTACTCCACCAAGAAGATATTAGAATTTATTGGCAAATCTTATATAAATTCTATTTATGACAAGGAATTCAGGGCTTACAAATTGAAAGTAAGCCCATTTTTTTTATATTTTATTAAAAAAATATCGCGATATAATTTAAATTATTCTTGCATATTAGTTATTTTTTCTTACTTTTGCTAATAATTAATTTGATTATTTAATTAACTTATTTAATAGACGTATTAATATGAATTCAAAAGAGAATAAGGATATCGAGGAACTAATACAAGAAGTTGCCGAGAAGCACTTTTTGCAGAAAGGTTACTCGATGGCAAATACCTTGGAAATAGCCAAAGAAGTCGGGTGCAATCAAGCATTAATACATTACTATTACAGGTCGAAGGAAAAGCTCTTCCTAAAAATTTTTGAAAATAAAGCACGTAGTTTTTTCAAATCTATATTAATGGCAGGTAACGAATGCGATACATTTGAAGAAAGCATAAAACAAAAAATCGAAGCACATTTTGACTTTTTAACTGAGAATCCTAATCTTCCGTTTCTGGTAATAAACGAGCTAATCACCAATCCCAAAAGGATGGAAAGTATCAAATCGGATCTTGTACATTTACCTCAACAGATATTTGAAAATTTAGGCAAAGATTTAGAGAAAGAGATTGAAAAAGGTAATGTACGACAAATTGAAGCCATTGACTTAGTGTTGATGATAGCTTCACTAAATATCTCACTGTTTTTAGCAAAACCTATTCTGCAAGGTGTTCTTTCAATGTCTGATGATGAGTACAATATGCTTCTTAAACGCAGAAAGGCTGAAAACGTACGCATTATTCTGTCAAGCTTATTACCGTAATTTTTGACGTTGATGATTAGTATTAAAATATAAGTGAAAAAAATTAAAGTAGCAATTATAGAAAGACAGTATCATGAAAAGGTTGGTAATCTTATTGATGTCAGTTTTTTTCAAATTAGTCTCCATCTCCAACGGACAATTGTCTATTGATTATTGTCAGAGTCGAGCTTTGGAGAACTATCCTCTAATCAGACAATATAAGTTGATTGAACAGACATCTGAGCTGAATGTTTCAAATGCAGGTAAGTCATATTTACCACAACTTTCATTATCTGCAAGAGCAAGCTATCAATCAGATATTACAGCAATACCTCCGGAATTAGGTTCAGCATTAAGCCAGATGACAGGCAGAGATGTTAGATTCGATCCTGTAAATAAAGACCAATATCAAATCATTGCCGAACTTAGTCAAATTATTTGGGACGGCGGAAATGTACGTGCACAAAAGGAGCTGATAAAATCTACCGGTGAAACCGATTCAAAAGTTCTTGAAGTAGAATTGTATTCAATCAAAGAACGAGTGAATTCACTTTTCTTCGGAATATTACTGTTAGAAGCTAATAAAAAACAAGTAGAATCAGTACAGGATGAATTGAATCTTCAAATCAGCAATATTGAAAGCTACATAGCAAACGGAATAGCCAATCAATCGGATTTAGACTTAATCAGAGCAGAGAAGTTGAAGTCTTTACAAAGGTTTGAAGAAATCAATTCCGAGATTGAAGCATATCGTGAAATGCTATTCTTGATGACAAATGATCCAAAAGTTCTTGATTCAGAGTTAAGTGCACCT
>JBAYPL010000270.1:0-3818 GCA_041677745.1 Kapaibacterium sp. (SeqCode) | reverse complement strand
GTCTTCACTTAGAGAGAGTTTCCGGATAGTTGTAAGTAAATAATTTCAGGTTTGAAATTAAAGCACAAGATATTTAAAATGAACTTTAAATAAATTGAATGATATTCGACTTATCATAAATAATAAGTTTGTATGATTACTTGAAATTCCAAAATATTACTTGCATATAACCGTAGATTACTAAAAGAATTAAAGAACTGAAATATTACATGATTAAGTTCCATAATAGAATCTTGTAACTTTTTAGCATGTGATAGTGTTTTATACAAGGGAGGAGCTTGCTTCTCCGAGAAGTACAAATGCATAAATAATTTGTTTGATTAAATTTATTAGGTTGGATTGTGATGAAAAAATTCGTCTATCTTGTTTTTCTGCTTTCAATAATGATTAGTACATATTCAAGTGCCCAATGGAGCCATGACGGTGTTCCTAGGTATTTGCGTGCTGATTATTTTGAACAATTTCCTGATTTTTACAAATATCCGATTAATGGCAGAATTAGGTATTATGAAGCTACACCGGAAGAGTTAAAATTCATGCCGGACCAAACACGTTTTCTAACTAATGACGGAATTGAAGTAGTTAACATTTCGTCGTCATTATTTGCAAATGCTAAGACAGAAACTTGGATGTCAATTAACCCTACAAACCCAGACAATATTGTCGCCACTTGTAACGACAATGCTTTTCTTGGCGGCTTCCAGGGATTCAAAATGAGTGCGTTTGCATCTAAAGACGGTGGAAGAACATGGGTACACAGCCCGACACCATCTAATCACGGACAATGGTTTACTCCTACCGGCAATCAAGCAACAATTTTCGACCCGGGAACTGCATTCGATTCTTACGGTAACGTTTACTATATCTACGGATTTTCTGAAACAAGTTGGGGTAGCCAAGATAAAGATACCGAAAAGAACGGCGTTTTCATAGTCAAATCAACCAACGGCGGCATCACTTGGGATGGATTCCCTGATGATTTTAACAACAATATTGTACCAATTACTTTTGATGCTTTCAACAGCAGCGGTAACCCCTTCCATGACAGATATACTATGACCATTGATAATTCTCCTACTTCCCCCTATAAAGACAATCTGTATGTAACATGGAGAGTATTCCGTGGAGTAGAAGGTGTTGTAATGAGTAGGTCAACAGACGGTGGTGAGAGCTGGTCTTCATACACTAAATTTGGCAACAACGGTCAAGCTCCGCAACCGGTGACAGGACCTAACGGCGAATTATATATTACTTGGATTGATGTTGATTGGAACGGCTTCTCAAAGGCTATGTTTATTCGTTCTTTAAACGGAGGCTCTTCATTTGACATTCCTTATGAAGCACAAAGAGTTTCAAGCATAGGCACAAGACACCCTTCAAGCGGTAGATTTGTCTTAGCCCAAAAACAAGGAATCCGTGTTTCTTCAGTTCCGCAGATGGCTGTTGATAATTCAAACTCACCTCGTAGAGGTACAATTTATATTGTCCAAGCAGGAAGAGAAAGCACCACCGGACCTTATGGTATTTATCTTGCAAAATCAACTGACCAAGGTAAGACTTGGGCAAATAACATTAGAATTGATAATTCGGCTGTACGTAATGATATGTTCTTCCCGAGTATAGCTTGTGATCCTGTTTCAGGAATGATTTCGGTATTATACTATAGCTCCCAGAACGACCCTGACAACATCGGTGTAGATGCTTATGTGGCTATTTCCAACGATGGAGGTAATACTTGGAAACATCTACGTATTTCTCCCGAAACATTTTATTTGAAAAATATAAACACAGTATTTCCACAAGGCGGTGAAGGCAACGTTTATTGGGGCGACTACACTCATATTGTATCTTACAATAATCGAGTGTTCCCTCTTTACTGGCAACCAACCGATATGCAAAACTACAGCTACGGAACAAATGCTCTGTTCACTGCATTTATTTCTCCTGCTCCACAACAGCCGATGAATGCCGATTTTGAAACTATGGTTAGTCCTACAAGATTACAATTGAAATGGACACACCCCACTAAAAATCTTTTAGGTGAAAATCTTGAAGACTTTAAGATTAATGTATATAAAAACGGTGAGAAAATCGGTGAAGTAGCGAAAAATCAAGAGCCGGTTTTTATTGACAATGATGTTGTATATGGTGCAAGTTATAACTATTGGCTTGAAACCGAAGTTACACCGGACTTGAGAAGTGTTTACACACAAGTCAATGCATTAGTCGGCGGTAATCCTAAGCCTAAAGCTCCTACTGATTTTACTTGGAGACCAGTCCAAAACGGTATAATGATTTCTTGGAGAAATCCTTCACAAACAGTTGCAGACCAACCTATTTATGACAAACTAAAATTAGCCGTTTACGACGGTGATACAGGCGAGATTATTGAAGTTATCGGCTCATCAGAATTTACTCCCGGTGAAGTTTCAACTCATAACATAGTTTTGGATACTGAGAAGTTTTACCATCTTAAAATAAAATCGGTTGCTGTCAGAGGCGATGCTGAAACCGAAAGTGATTTCTCATCCGAGTCGGTATATGCTTATTCAGGTAATCCTGTTAGTGATATCAATGAAACGTTCGACAATATTGAGTCTCTTACTCCTATGTACATAAAAGGCAAGTGGTCAACTACAGACATTAAAGCTGCGTCTTTACCGAACAGTTTCACAGATTCTCCTACCGGAAATTATGAACCGAACACTCATGATTACTTCATTCTTCCTCCTATGGAGCTGACTGCAGAGAAATCAACAATTAGTTTTGACCATATCGCATTGATTGATACACTCGTAAGATTCAATACTGAAGGTCAACCGAGTTATGACTATGGTGAAATTGCTTATTCTATAGATTTCGGTAAAACCTGGAAATTTTTGAAATGGTTGAATTTCAATGCTTCCGAGAATTTCATCATGGGTAATATTGAAGCTAGCCAATGGCAATCACTTGCTTATAATTTGAGCGAAAATGTTGGTGATACCGTAATGTTCAAATTTACTTTCAATTCAAATGATTTCCGTAATGGCGAAGGATGGTTCATTGATAATATAACAATGGATAACCGCCCTTCATCTGTCAAACATGAGTTGACTGAAATGTCAAAGGTATTTGTCAGCCCGAATCCTGTATCAAGCGATGCCCTTGTTTCATTGAAACTACCGGTTGATGCTGTTGTTAAAATTGAACTCTACAATATTTTAGGTTCAAAAATCGAATCACGCGACCTCGGTATTCTAAACACCGGCGAGCATTATATTGACTTCAATTTGAGCACTCTTGCTAACGGTATTTATTACTATAAAGTAAGCATAGGTAATTACACTAAAACAGTTCCCGTCAGTGTAAACAGATAATTTCTAAATTATCTTTTAACATCGAAAATCCGGCGGCTTCATTGTTGCCGGATTTTTTTATTTCAATATAATTGTCATTTCCCTTGAAATTGATATTTACAAATGATTATTAAATCTGAATCGTTAATATTGAACTCATTATACAAATTAAAACGGAAACAAGTATTGTCAACAAAAATTAAAGTGTTGTTTATCGGTGATGTAGTAGGCACAAAAGCTTTAAATTTTCTATGCAGTAATATTGACATTCTGCGACAAAAATATTCAGCAAACGTAGTAATCGTTAACGGAGAAAATGTTGACCAAGGCAAAGGATTGACCGAAGAACAGGCTAACAAATTATTTGAACTCAATGTTGATGTCATAACTACAGGCAACCACATTTGGGATAATTGGAAGTCGCGTCCTCTTTTAGCAAAGAATGACCGTGTTATCAGACCAATGAATTATCCACCGGGT
>JBAYPL010000269.1:0-3831 GCA_041677745.1 Kapaibacterium sp. (SeqCode) | reverse complement strand
GGAATCAATTCTTTCTCTGTCATTCCCGTGAAAACGTGAATCTACTTCTTTGTCTCACTGGATTCCCTCTTACGAGGGAATGACTACATTTGTCGCATTGTCATACCCGTGAAAACGGGAATCAATTGCTTTGTCTCTCTCTGGATTCCCTCTTTCGAGGGAATGACTATGTTTGTTGTTTTGTCATTCCCGTGAAAACGTGAATCAATTTCTCTTTGTCTTTCTCTGGATTCCCTCTTTCGAGGGAATGACTATATTTGTTGCTCTGTCATTCCCGTGAAAACGGGAATCTGTTGCTTTGTCTCTTTGTCCTTCCCTCTTTTATTTTACATTAAATAGAATATTAGGCGAAGTCATGGAAAATCAATAAATTACAGAAGATCATTATTTCTTCTGATTTTGCTTTTTATCAAATTCAATTCGTTTGGGCGATGGTATGAAAGAATCAATTGTCCAATCGGTTGATATTAAATGTAAGCCCGGTATGCTTTCATCGCTATTATTAAAGATAGCCAACTTTTGCTCGACATTGGCAAAATAATGTATGGGTATTCCGTCATTCTTACTGATGGTCATCACTCCTGACCCGGCTATAGTAGCATCTGTTCTAAGAAACGAATCTTCGGTAATTACATCAACCAGACCGTTTGCTGTCTTAATATAGTTGAATCGTACGCATTCATATCCGAGTGTGTCAATTGGTTCTGCTCCCCTAAACTGAGAAAATTGCTTGACAATAGAACAGGGGATACCATTTTCACATAGCGTATCGTGCGAATTTTCAAGCCATAACTCATTAATATACCTGTATCGCTCACGGAATGGGAAGAATAAGTGCGGAGCGAAGGCACCTCCCGGAGACATAGCAAGCAAGTTATTATCATCGGCTATAGTTTGCAGTCTGTTGCCTAGCGAGTCTATCCAAATCATAGTCCATCTGTCCAACCATGGTGTTGTAGTGCGTCTGATATTTTGAACTTTACCGTAGGATTCATCTGCAATGTACTGTTTGAGTTTGATTTTAAGGAGAAATCTGTTGTCTTTAGTTGTCGAATCGCAAGTAATTTCGACGAGCTCAAACCGAGTTTTTTCTAAGGGTTTGTCGTAATTGATGATAATCGAGTCGAAGGAAGCAACCCTGTAACGAATCGTATCACCTTTAAAGAATTTGTATTTATAATCTTGCAATTCATAAACAATCATTTTCTTTCTCAAATCAGATACGTCTTCACTTGTATCAATCGTATCTTGGGAACTAATCAAAGAGCCGATGCTGAAAATTATACCGGAAATCAGGAACAAAAAAAAATTTAATTTCATATCGTATTTACACATATTCAAATTAAAATTGTATTAACAAATATTAAGCAAAAATATTTTTTTTTATGATGAAATAACAAACATGACCAATCGGTTGATATTAAGTATTTGCTGAATAATCTTATAAAATAAAGGTACTAATTGAGAATTAATTTTGTATTATAGTAAAAATGCCATAATTTTGTTAACTTGTAGAATGTAAAATTTACAATACATAATATTAATTATATATAGAATAAAGTTGTAACTTTTTTGTAAACGGTTGTGTCTATAATCATAGAAAGTTTGCAGAACCTTAAATTATAAGAACAATGTTATTTAAGAAGAAAGAAATATCAGATGAAGAGAAGCTGAGTAAAGCAATAGAAGCTTTACAGAGAGGCTCTGCTGAGGCATTTCATATACTCTATCATAACTATGCACATAAAGTTTACAGGTTTTGCTTACGTATGCTTGGCGAGCAGGAGCTTGCAGAAGATGCTTTCCAGGAAACCTTTATCAGAGTATATGAAAATAAGGGGAGTTTCCACGGGACAAATTTTGCGGCTTGGCTGTTTACGATAGCACGAAATACTTGTTTGAACCACATAAGAAGCAAAAAGGAAGCTGAGTCATTCGACGAAGTGTTTCACTCTTATGATAACGGGTCAAATCAATCGGACCCTGTTCTGAAACAAGAAATCGAAAAAGCTATCGCCACACTCCCTGTACCGATGCGTGAGGCATTGTTACTCCGAGAATACGAAGATTTCTCGTATCAAGAAATCGCGGACACACTCGGAATAGAGCTTTCACTTGCTAAAGTACGTGTTCATCGGGCAAGATTACAATTAAGAAAACTTTTAAAACCATTAGTAAAGGAATTAAATGAGTCTTGAACTGCTCATATCGAAGTATATTGACGGTGAATTGTCTCAGTCGGAAGATAATGCATTAAGAAATCTTCTGAAGGAAAATCCTTATGCTCGGGAGAAATTTGATAACTCCGTGGAGTTACATATTGATCTCTTACAGGACAGCACATCAATTAATGTACCTGCGAATTTGTTAAAAAGAACAGAGGAAGCAGTTATGATGAAAATTTTTGCTGCTCCGGCTTTTGTTCAAATGCCTGCGAAGAAATATAATTATTTCAAATATACTGCAGCAGCAGTTTTCATTATCATGCTTTCAGTACTAAGCATATTAAAGATTGACGAATCTGACTATCCTAGAACTATTGATATATATTCCGATAATTCGAATAATTCTTTCAAAGAAAGAATAATAATTGATAATTCAAAAGCACTTGTAACTAATTCACGTTCGGTTGATTTACAATCCGAGATATCAAATTCGGATATAAGTGACGTGAACATAGAGATTGATTTACCCGAATCTTATATATCTGACGAATTACAATTATATTCTGACATAAGCAGAGATTTAATAACAAATCAACAGGATTTAGATATATCATTGAATAATACGTTTGCTAATGTCATGCCTACTTCAAATAATGGCACGGTCATGATGATGAGACAAAACGATTCAAAGCTTGCAAACAACGATGTATTCAATGAAATGTCGAGATTTAACATGCCTATGACAAATTACGGAATAAGCAATGAGCTTGCGACTATAAGTCTCAACACATATATGTCAAGGGATTTTGCCAGAGTGGGTTTAGCAACACATTCGAATACAAGTATCACAAGTATGTCGCAGAGTATCGGATATGCACTAAAAAATAAATCAATGTTCGGAATAGAGTTCGGTGTTACAGAATTATCTTATGATTATTCCAAGATGATGCCAATAAATTCCGGTACATATCAGGGTGCATCGAGTGGATTTGAAATCAACGAGCCTACCGAAAGCAATGGAGGTAACGGTTCAAATATGTTCTATGTTCCTGTCAGACTTGAAATGCAAGAGAGTCTGCTTTGGGGCATGGCATTCTATGATGCTGAAATATTCAATTACAACCATATCACTTTAAACGGAAGAATTGGAGTCGGAGGTACCAGCGACGGACCTCTCGGACTTGGCAGATTTGTATTGAAATATGATGTGCTTACGAACCTGACTCTCACAGCAGGTGCAGAAGGCAAGATATTCACATTAAATACTCCATTGTTGGTTGATCGCAAAACAACAATAACAAGTTTTGGTCTGGTTTACGGCTTGGAGTTCAATTTCTGAAAATTAACAAATAATAACGATTATTTGGAAATTTCTTATTATATTTGATTTTTGAAATTTTGAAAATTGGTTTAACGCGAAATTAATTGAAACTAAATATGGAGTCTGATAAGGAAGCTTGTTACATATTTATTATTGCCCACAAAGCTCACCATCCGGTAGAGCGGAATCCCATAATTCGGCATAATATTCTTATGCATACAAACTCCTTATTATATATACGAAATATTGAAGTTTAAGTTTCATAAATAATTTTTGCAAATAAAAAATTGGTAATAGTTCATTAAAAGGAGTTGCCACTATGCATAAGTTTATTGTACTTTTATT
>JBAYPL010000268.1:0-3835 GCA_041677745.1 Kapaibacterium sp. (SeqCode) | reverse complement strand
TGAACATTTTCAATCTTGTTCTTAGGCTTGATAGAACCTGAAGACTTCATCTCTTTCCTCAGATAATCTATATCCTCATCTCCTCCTTCCTGCGCTGCTTCCTCAGACTGAGGTGTCAATCCTGTTTCGTCAAGTATTTGGCTTGAAATGAAAATCGGAGCATTACACCTGACAGCTAAAGCAATTGCATCGCTTGGCCGGGCATCAAGTTCGAGTCCGTGTGAATCAAAAATCAGCTTAGCATAGAATGTTCCATCAACCATGTCATTAATATCAACTTCACTCAAAGTCAAGCCGAATGAATCAAGTACATTCCTTATTAAGTCGTGTGTCATAGGTCTTGGAGGTGTTACTCCTTCCATTTCAAGCGCTATTGCCTGCGCCTCGAAAGCGCCGATAATAATCGGAACCCTTCTGTCCCCATCAACCTCTTTAAGTATCAGTGCATAAGCATTATTACTTGCCGGTGATGCCGACAAACCTAAAACTATTAACTCTACTTTTTCCATTTTCTAATAAACTGCTGTTCTGTACTAAATTTGAGTAAGACACAATTACTGATAATTTATTTGATTTCATTTTAATATGAATGAAAGTCCAAGAGATGTAATTTCGTCATTAGTTATTTCTTTTTTTAGCAATTAAGGCAAACACTCATTTCAGAAGTAAAACATCAAATATCTAAATTTATCAATTATTATTTTCAAGTTTTTTAAGATTTTTATTGATTATATCATCATCGGTTATTCCGTTGTTGCTTTCGGCTTCTTGCTCTTCTTTCTTTTTCAATTCCATTTCTTTCAATTTCTTCGCTTCTTTTTTTCTTCTCAATTCATTGAAATCTACCGAGACTGTAATTGTAACACCATCACGAATAATCCCTCTTGTACGAAGTGTATCTTCAGCATGAAGATACCTATTCCTGTCAGGCAAAATACCGCGTGTTGATTTAGGAATCTGACTTATGGGAATATATGCTTCCTCGTATTCCATTGGATTTTCAGGTAATTCAAGTAACAAATCCTTATTTGACCTGAGAGCAACCCAAGGACCTGTCTTGGGTCTCCTGAAATCGAAATAGTCAATAATGAGTACAGGCGTGCCGGAAAGATGAATCGGAACATTATTGGTATCATATTTGGAGCCTTCTCCCCAATAGTATAACCATTTAGCATCATCCATGAATTGTCTTAAGCAAGAATGTGAAGCAGCATAACCCGGCATATCGAATTTATGAAATGCACTTCCCGCATATCTGTGTATATTCCAAGTATAAGGCATTTTCCAGGTACTGTCCAATGAAGAAATTCTTAGCTCCTGTTTCCATACCATTGCATATCTTCCCGGATAAGTCTGAGTTTTCTCTTTACCGGTATTAGTTGCAGCGAATCTTACTTGTTTACCGTATTCATAACAAGCATAAGCTTGATATGCAGCAGAAACAATAACAAGTTTTTTTATATTTACCGCTTCTGGATAAACCATAGGAAAAATAGAATATGCCGTCATATCATTTACAACCGAATCAGCAACAAGTACTGTATCACCAACTTTAAGATATCGTCTTTCTTTCCTGTTTAAAGTGCAAAACATCTTATTTAAAGCAGGATTTTCTACAGTTTCTTTGAATGCATGTCTTATACTGTCAAGTTGATTCTTATCACGAATTACGATAAAAGAATAATCAATCAATGGAAAAGTATCAATCTCTGAAAGCAACTTTTCCATCAACTCTTCTTTTGGACTTTTCACTATCTCAGGTTCTTGTTGTTCACTAATTTTCTGTCTCGGATTATCATCGTGACAAGAAACTATTAAGAGAAGAAGTAAAATCCACAATAATTTATTTGATATTGCCGGCATCCCTTGCACCGATAAATTTCTGATACAACAACAAACCAATTATACACAATACACCGATTCCGCTGAATAATAACCACAATTCAGAGGTATAGGCATGTTGTGCAACTTGCTCTTTAGTGAGACCGACAGAGTCAGCGATTTTTAATGCATCAGCAATTGTAACATCTGAAGGCAAGACGGCATTTAAATTATTAGTACTGATTGTATTTCGAATAAATTCAATCATTGGATTATCAACAAATTTTACATACAGCCAAGCACCGAGAAAACCTCCTATTAATGAACCGAAAAATCCGTACAAGAATCCAAATCCCATGTACGTTGCTTTCTTATCCGGCGGGGCTATCGTTCCAAGATATGAAATAAATTTCGGATGAGCAGTCATCTCCCCTATCGAAAAGAGAAAAATACCAAAGAGGAATACCCATATACTTGTTGAAAGTGAGAGTATTGCCATTCCTATTGTTCCGATTGAAATACCTATTATAAGAGTAGGTAAAGCCTTCGTATTCTTAACGATGGATGATACTAAAAGTTGAAGAATAATAATTGTGGCAGCATTGATGACTGTAACGTGTTCAACGTCGAATTTCCAATCGAGACCTGTAATTCCGCTTACAAATTGATTCAGTTCGGAAGCATCAACAAACTCCTTAACATACCACAACACAGAATCAAACATTTGGAAATATAGTATCCAGAACCATGAGTAAATAAATATGAATAATATGAATCTCCAATCGAGAAACACCATTTTTATCTTGTTAAAGATATCGGCAAAAACTTCAGTAAGTGAAGCATCATCGGCTTTCTCCTTAATTGGCTCCTTGTAAATAAATATCGTTGGCAGTAACATCAATCCTGTGACAATACCAGCAATTAGAAGTACATAAGACCAATCCAATGATTTCAGATAGGGTACTATGACCAAAGGAAAAATAAAAGCACCAAGATTGATTGACCAATAAAAAATACCAAAACCAAGCGTGCTGTTTTTTTCATTTGTTACTTTTGCTATGGTTCCGGATATTATTGGTTTAAATGTACCTGCACCCAAAGCCATAATTATTAAAAACAAAAAAACGGGAAGATAATCAGTTACTTGTGAGGTGAGTACATAACCTAATCCAAGCAGAGAAAAAGCAACCATAAGTGTTTTGCGGTAGCCCATCCTGTCAGCGATTGCACCGGAAAGTATTGGTAAAATATACAACAAGGGCTGAATTGTACCTTTTATTGCACCAACTTCGGTCTTTGTAAATCCTAACATATCTGTAAGATACACCGACAAAATGCTCATCACTCCGTAGTATGCTCCACGTTCGAAAAACTCAAACAGAATGACAATCCAGTAAGTCAGTGGAAATTGCTTTAGTCCTTTATTATTTTCCATGCCTGCCGTTAATTTTGTTATCAAAAAAAAATGCCCGTTTAGTCGGACTTCTGAATGCAATTTAACATTTTTTTTTGATTTAGTAATTATACAATCAAAAAAAGAGTTAATTTTGTATTATTGAATATGTCAATTTATAAATGATTTTAAATTGGATATGTTGACAATGGATGTCTTAAAATCATCTATCAACAAATTTTATTTCGGAGATTAATAAATGTCACAAACAATTGTCCAAAAAATTCTTGCTAAGGCAAGCGGACGTCAATCGGTAGAACCCGGAGAAGTCCTCGAACCAAAGGTATCACTGGCAATGTCCCATGAAAATGCTGCTTTAGTGCTTAACCAATTCCAAGAAATATACAAGGATTTGGATTGTCCAGCTAAAGTATGGAATCCTTCTAAGATTGCAATAATCTTTGACCATAGAGTTCCGGCTGAAAGTAAGAAAACAGCCACAAATCAAAAGAAAGTTCGGAATTTCATCAACGAACAAGGAATCACTAAATTCCACGATATACGAGGTGATGAAGGTGGTATTTGTCATCAAATATTACCTGAATCAGGTTATGTACTTCC
>JBAYPL010000267.1:0-3847 GCA_041677745.1 Kapaibacterium sp. (SeqCode) | reverse complement strand
TTACTTATTACGATTGATCGCCGGAAGACATCAGCTCCTAATTTAATCACAGCAGTATAAATTCCGTTAGGCAAGCTGTTCACATCAACGGGTATAGTATAATATGCAGCCGATAGATTATTCATCTGCAAAGATTTCACTGCCGAGCCGTTCAAATCAAAGAGCTTAATATCAACATCATTAGGTTCGGAAATGTTAAAATCAATATTGACTATTGAACCGGCAGGATTGGGATAGCTTTCTCCTACAAACACACCGTCGGGTAATTCACCCAGCTCTATTAACAGAGGTATATCACATTTGGTATCACCATTGAATGTTAAGGAATCAACTGTACCTCTTAATCGAATTAATTTGTCTATGCAGTTAAAAGTGACTCGCATTGAGTCTCTTACATCTTCATAACTGCCTTTATTACCGAAGAAACATACTTTAATATATTTAACCTCGTCAGCTTGTAATATAATTGGCAGTTGCGATGGTGGAATAGAGAATCTGACATTATTATATAAGTAAGGATCTTCCAATGTTATCTCATGACTACCGTAATTCCACAGACGGATGGAGTCACAATATCTGAGTCCGATTATTTTATTTCCGAAATTGAGAGTCGAATCTTCGTCTATGGTAAAATCAATCGTGAATCCGGGTATAAATTTTTCATATTCATTATAATTTCCGCCTAAATCCGTTACTCCTATTTTCACATAAGAATCTCGGTATTCATCTATAACATTAGCAGTTATTTCTAAATAATTTAAACCTAAATCAATTATATCTATATCCAAATTCTCTTTTGATATAATTTCTATTAAATCAAAACCGTAATCAGTGCTGAGTGAGTCCGTAATACTTAGTACTACATATTTGTTGCATGGATCTTCGTCAGCCGAAATTTGAGGTTCATTTTCATCTTTTGAGAATTTAAATCCTACAGCCAATACATTTCGTTGATGACAATTATTTTCGATTACCAATGTATCAATGAAATGAACATTTGACTCTGACTCAAGGCAAATTTCAAATTTCAATTCTTCTCCGGGCAACAATGTAAAAGATTCGGGAAAATCAGATGTAAGACCCACGTTAAAATACTTGAAATTTGCATTTGTAATTGTCTGCGGGAATTTCCCGTAATTTATCAATCTATAAGTGAAGCAGTGCCTAGTGCCCACTCTCGAAGAATCCTTCAGTGTAAGAATATTTTCGGCGTCATCTAACTCCAGCTCAGAAATCAAGGCGACTGTAAAGCCGGCAATCTCATAAAACTCTTCAGTCTTTTGACCTATCGAATCACTTGCTGTTATAGCAAAGTGTCCGTCTCTGTATATATTATCTAACTTTGCTGAAAACGAAGCTTCCTCAACAAATGGAGTAAACTCCTCGACATCAACAATCACGTTCTCATTTTCAGATTCAGGTATTGAAATCTGTTTTAATTTTTTATCGGTTACTATTCCATTGATTTCAAAACAATCCTCCGTTGCCTGAAGTACAGGAGGCTCGAAATCGTCTCGTTTTGCAATGATTCCGCAATAATAGCCATATGATACCGCATAACCGTAGCCGCATACGAACAATCCGAAAGGATTATCAGCCGTCATGGTATAAGTGCCGTCAGGTATTTGCATTATTGCATATTTATATTCAGATGCAGGTATATCCATAAAAATATTAGGATTTATGGAAGTGCCATTTAAATTGAGTGATGCCAAATTATCTGCTTTTGACAGTATTGTAATATACTGTTCCGTAAATATTTTTGAATTGTTTCTATAAGTTTGAATAGTAATAAATCTGTATGATGATCCAAATTGGTTTGGTGTAGGAACAAGTTGTAACAGAGGATCTCCTCTATATCCACCGGC
This sequence comes from Kapaibacterium sp. (SeqCode), assembly GCA_041677745.1. Lineage (GTDB taxonomy): Bacteria > Bacteroidota > Ignavibacteria > Kapaibacteriales > UBA2268 > JANJTB01. Next base: position 1,979 of record JBAYPL010000267.1, on the reverse strand, counting down.
ACTACCGGTCAAACCGGAAGACCTTTTCAGCGTCACAGCCATTATCGGTGCAGATGCTTGTATATATACAGGGTTTTTCAGATTATATTCAATTATCTCACCTCTGTTAAGTACTCCGGAATTTACTCCGTTCATGAATAATTCTGTATTGTCATAAGCAGCAATCACTCTGAATAGGTCAAAATGAGTTTCAGACCTCTGAAAATTTGACGGTGCAGGAAAGGGAGTTATGATTGCTTCATTGCTCCAAGAATCAACAGGAACCATCTGCTCGACCAAATAATCACGTGAAGACTGGGTTATGCTTGCATTCAGAGGTATTCTTGCTCTTTGGTGACCTGCAAAAATTGCAACAGGCTTATTTGATTTAATGAAACTACCTGACAAATCTAAATTATGGATATGATCGGTTGTGTTCTGAACAAGATATACATCACCTGCGTTCAAGTTAACTGTAAATGGGCTTGTCCTATTTGATGCTGTTTCAGAAGATGGACTTATTTCTGCAACTGTACCGTCTTCGCTTGCTACTATAGCGAACTGACTCGGTGTTCTTTGATCACCAAAAGACCAATTTTCCGCATCATTATTAGAATTATATGTCAAAATAAAATATTCGTTTCCGAGCGATTCAATCGGTAGTACATTGAATGATTCACTCGTTGTTGTGGCTTCACTGTGTCCGTAAACTTGTATCGGATTATCCGATTTGATTCGGAATGAATATGGAGTAATCTTTTCAGCGTCATTTCTTCCGAAATTTGATTGAGAGGACACATTGACTCCGATCAAAGCATAATCTCTGGCTACTCGCTTGAATACATATATAGATTGAGGGTCAGGAATTGAAAAATTTTCCACAAATACATTACCATTCCTGTTACGAAATTCTATTGTTCCTGTTGTCGGAACTTCTGCATAAATAAATATGAATATCGAATCTCCTCGAGCTTCACTCGATACTTCGGAATACCAGTTATTATGATAGTTCGGCAGAAATGTTAATACGAATTCCTTGTTCTTATCAGGATCAAATTGAGCAGATACTTCCCGGTATGATAATATACTCATCAGAAATATTATCAATCCAGCAGACAAAATTTGTGTAAAAATTTTCATAAAGTCGCCTTAAATTATTCCTACCAAATTAAAATCATAATCCTAAATATTTTTATGATTTATACAAATTAAAGTATTAATCATAATTTTATTTTGAATATACTTATATTTATATATCATATAAACACATAAAGAATAAAAGTTACAAAAATTATGATAAAAAAATTGAGTCATGATGAAATTTTAAGTAGGAGACTAACACCAATTGAAATTTCCAATGCTGCCAAACATCCAATAATTCTAATGCTTTATAATATAAGAAGCCTTTATAATGTAGGTTCATTGTTCCGAACAGCTGATTCAGCTCTTATAGAAAAGTTAATATTATGCGGATATACTCCACATCCTCCGCGTAAGGAAATCGAGAAAACTGCTCTCGGTGCAGTTGATACTGTAAACTGGGAGTATTACAAAGACACTTGCGAGGCTGTCAATGTATATAAGGCAAAAGGTTACAAAATAGCAGCTCTCGAAATAACAAGTAACTCACGTAAATACAATGATCTACATAGCGAAGATTTCCCACTCTGTATAATTGCAGGCAATGAGCTTAGCGGTGTTAGTGACGATGTACTTGAAATGTGCGACTATTCTCTTGAAATCCCCATGTACGGTGTAAAGCACTCTTTAAATGTCAGCGTAGCTGCCGGTATCTCTGTTTTTGCAGCCGTCGAAGCATACAGATGCCTTAGATTTGAATAAACAAATAACGTATATTCTCCCTCAATCAAGTCAATATCGAATGAGCTCAAGTGTCCACAAAAAGAAAAACTGTGAAGTTCCAATTATAAAAGGAGCGCATTTAGTGCGTTCTCTAATATTTTCGTTTTGTGTATGTATAAGATTAGTTGATTTACCGG
>JBAYPL010000266.1:0-3862 GCA_041677745.1 Kapaibacterium sp. (SeqCode) | reverse complement strand
TTCAGATTTTCTTATACTTACAATATTCGTTTATTCCATTGGTATTATTTTTTATCTGTACGGCTCTATACCGCCTGTTGTAAGTGAAGAAATTGATTTAGCCTTCATAGCTATAGCAGCAAATTTACTCTTCCAGAAACTGAGGCTCGGCACTTACAGCTTAGCTGAATTGGGCTTATTCTTTGACAGAACATTAATGAATAATATTTTGTTGGTTATTCTATCAATCGTTCTGTTTACTGCTTTTATATTCTTATTGAATACCATTTTCGATGCAGGTCTTTTCAACAACATATTTACCTTGTCCGATTCATTTTCGAATATTGAGTTGTTGAATTTTTTTTATAAATCTGTTGTAAGTATTTTTCTTTTAGTCATAATCGAAGAGTTCATATTTAGAGGGATAGCATTTCAAATAATCTACCAACATATCGGAGCCTTTACAGCAATTTTAGTATCAGCGATTATATTCACATTAGCACATTATTTCAATCCCAATCTGTCATTTACAGGTTTTTTAAACATATTTCTTGCAGGTGTATTGATGGGTTTGATGTATCATAAGTCCTTAACTTTATATTCGATGATAGTTTTTCACTTTGTGTGGAACTTCAATTTGGCTTTTGTAATATCAACACCCTTGAGCGGTCATTATTTACATTTAAACGGAGCTTTACCGAAAACTGATTCAACTTGGTTAGAAATACTCTTGGGAGGTAGTTTCGGATTAGAAGAAGGTCTGATTACCACATTATTTTTAATCATATTGTCTGTACTTGTACTTACAAGATTCGAAGAATCTCCTCGTATCAGTGCTGTACAATTTCACAGAAAATATTCAAATTAGCCTAAACCCTCTGTTCCAAACAGCTTAATGATTACTTCTGTAAAATGTTCGGGACTGCTTGTAATTTCAAATTCACCATTATATATCATTGTAATTTTCTTTACAATACTTAGCCCGAGACCGGTACCCTGTTGCTCATAAATTTTTCTGTCAAATTGGACAAAATCACCGGACTTTGAAAGTTGTTCTTCAGTCATGCCTCTTCCGACATCTCTTACTATCATAATGAAACGATCGCCATCCATACTCGACTTGATATTTACTTTGTCTCCGGGATTAGAAAACTTGAAACTGTTGTCAAGTATCTCATCAACCAATTTTCTAAAATGGTCTTCGTAAATTTTCACTGTAGCATCAATCAAATCAAGTTGTAAATCATCTGCACGTTCAAATTCCGATGCTTTAGAAACAGCTACATCTCTGATAAAAACATCAGCCATGAAAGTCTTATACTTATTGTACTTGGTCTTTTCCGATTGTGTAGCGGCAACCAATTCAAGATTTGCGTAAAGTAAATAGTTCTCAAAAGTTCTTTGCAGTCTTTGGCCTGATAAATGGATATTGTAAACCATATCAAGAGCATCACTGTCCTGAATTTTTTTATTATTCTTCAACAAGAATTCTGAAAAACCAAGTATAACATTGAGAGGAGTCCTAATTTCGTGAGGCATAGTCTTACGTAAATTAATTTGAAGATTCTCAATTTTTTTTGTTAAATGAGATTCTCGTCTTTGCTTTTTTTCTAAGCGTACTTTAATAGTATTCAACAATTCATCAATGTCGTAAGGCTTAGTAATGAAGTCGTCAGCTCCAAGATTCATTGCTTCGCGTACGTCAATTTTGTTAGATTTTGCCGATAAAAACAAGAAAGGGACAGCAGCAGTTTCAGGTGATGCTTGCATTCTTTTTAAAAGCTCATATCCGTCAATACCCGGTACTAAAATATCCGAAATAATCAGGTCAGGAATATTCTTTTCTAATAATTTTAACGCATCTTCACCGGACCTTGCTGTAACAGTATCATACCCGGAGAGTCTGAGAAATTTTTCAAGGTCATTACTTATTTCGATTTCATCTTCAATTATTAGTATTAACTCTTTCATATAATTTCCGGATTATTATAAGATATCGGAATACGAACTCGAATGATAGTGCCTTCACCTGTTGCGCTGTGTATGTCTATAGTGCCACCTAATTTATCTAAGGTATCTTTTACTACTGTCAAGCCCAATCCTGTACCGCCTACCGAATCCACATTTCCGGCACGATAGAATAAGTCGAAGATTCGAGGTTTCTCTGTTTCGGGAATACCAATTCCATAATCTTTGATTGATACCGTAAGCCGGTTAGTTTCCAAGATGATATTTATTTCAATCTCTGTATCTTCTTCAGAATATTTTACGGCATTTGAGATTAAATTAGTAAGTATAAGATGAATCAAACTCTTATCAGCTTTAATATTGGAAGATACTGTATTACATGAGATTATGAAATTTCTATTTACATTTCTACCGGATTTAAAATCACCGGCAATTAAATACAGCATATTTTTGATATCAAACTCGCTGATTTTCATTTCAATCTTACCGGACTCATTTCTACCGAAGAATATCACATTTTCTATTAAATCAGTGAGGTTATCAACCGAACGAACTATACGTTCCAAGTAGAAACTTTTATCTGATTCACTTAATTTGCTTTCGAAACGACTTACCATTTGTGCTGACGACTTGATAAGTGTTAATGGTGTCCTGAATTCATGTGACACCATGCTGACAAACCGTGTCTTCATGTCACCGAGTTCTTTTTGCTGATTATACATCTTTCGCAATTCGGACTCTACTTTTTCACGTTCGATGATTTCTTGCTTTAATTTTTTGACTATAGAATGTAAATCTCCGGTTCTTTCTTCAACTTTTGATTCGAGGATGTGATTTGTTTCGGTTAAAGCTCTCTCGGCAGCTCTGATTTTTGAAATATCAACAAAGCTTTCAGTAATAAGAGTTCTATTGCTCAGCCGAATTTTAATAGTATTTCGCAGTATCTCAACTTTTTTTCCGCTTGCGTCGAGTAATTCGGAATCATAGTATTTATTCTCAGTTGTTCCATTAGATTCTACGATTTTAGTATAATCTACGAAAGATAAGAATTCGAAAACAGATCTACCTACAATTTCTGAATCCTGTAAACCAATCAGTTTACAAGCAGAAGGATTTACCCTTACAATTTTATTGATTGATACATCAAAGACCAAGACTCCTGTAAGTACAGAATCGAAAACCGCTTTCAACTCACGTCTGCTTTGTGCCAAGTCAATAGTTCTGGTAGCGATTCTTTGTTCAAGAATTGCTTTACTTTGTTCCAATTGATTAAGAATATGGTAATTTTCTATTGATGAACCCAAGAGGTTTGAAAATACATTGCATAATCTTATCAGGTATTGTGCCAAATCATCGGATTCATTTGAATGAAAGACGAGGATGATTCCATTTATCCCTCGACTCTTTTTCAAAGGAATAATCAACACACTTCCTTGAGAATTATCAATATTTTTAAGTGATACATTTATTACGGTAGCTGAATTGAGTGAAATACCTATATGACCTGAATTTAATAGTTTATCATAGTAACTAATGATTTCATTTTCAATATTTTCGGGTTTAGTTAACTTTAATTCAAAATCCGGTAATTCATCCATAATTGTAAACAGTGCACTCTTGATAGTACCGGGTAACTCATTGAATACGTATAATCCTTCCGAGTAAATGTCGAAAATATTTTTTCTGACCTGTCTGACATCCGTAAATCTGTGAATAGCCCTTAAAAATTCATTCAGTGAATATTCATTATTTCTGTCATTCATTATGTTTGAATCATGATTAGTCATTTTGTCTGAGTAATAAGTTGCTTGAATCAATATAACTGTCGGTCATTTGTTTATTAAAATTCGAGAAAAAGTTATTCGGCAAATCGAGTATGTTCCAAACTGCTTTATTCGGGGAAGGTAGTAATCCG
>JBAYPL010000265.1:0-3871 GCA_041677745.1 Kapaibacterium sp. (SeqCode) | reverse complement strand
CATTTGCTAATTTATCTTTTACTTTGCAGATATGTCAATTTTTCGTATTTTTGTATTCTTTTCATGCCCGGATGGCGGAATTGGCAGACGCGCTACATTCAGGATGTAGTGAGCTACGCTCGTGCAGGTTCAAGTCCTGTTCCGGGTACTTGACAACACTGAAATCGAATGACTTTCAGTGTTTTTTTTTATGGAGTTACGACATTCTATTGAATATACTGTATATCGAACAAATCAATTACAAATAAATTTTCTGCTTGAGAAAATATCAGGCATCTATTTTTTTGATAATATTAGCAAGAATAATCCGTTGAATACTTTTTTTATAATCAAGTAATTGTAATATGTCATCCATCCTTGTTACAGGAGGAACCGGTTATATCGGTTCGCATACAGTAATAGAACTTCTTAATTTGAATTTTAATGTCATAATAGTAGATAATTTGTCGAATTCAGAGCTCACTGCAATTGATAGAATAAATAAAATTACAGGTAAAACACCAAAATTCTATAAATATGATGTCTGTAACAGACAAGAACTTCGACATATTTTCACGGATAATTCTGAAATTGATACAGTCATACATTTTGCTGCCTATAAGGCAGTCGGTGAATCGGTAGAACAGCCTCTGAAATATTACCATAACAACATAAGCGGACTAATTACTCTACTTGAATGTATGGAAGAGTTTAATGTGCAAAATCTAATATTTTCATCATCGTGTACAGTTTACGGTCAACCCAAGACATTACCGGTAGATGAGAACACAGAATTACAGCCTGCTAATTCGCCATACGGAAACACAAAGAGAATTTCTGAAGACATTATCAGGGACTTTATAAATTCAGGCAGTAAGTTGAGAGCAATATTACTTCGCTATTTTAATCCGGTTGGAGCTCATGAAAGTGGCTTGATAGGAGAACTGCCACAAGGTATTCCAAATAATCTTATGCCGTATATCACTCAGACAGCATTAGGAATCAGGGAAAAATTAATGGTATTCGGAGGTGACTACACCACACCCGATGGAACTGCAATCAGAGATTATATACATGTCAGCGATTTGGCGATTGCTCATATTAAGTCAATTGATTACTTAAAGGACAAGTCCGGAGGATTCATGGATATTCTCAATGTAGGTACCGGAGACGGATACAGTGTATTACAAGTTATAAACAGCATAAACAAAATTTTAGAGCATCCTCTGCCATATACCATAGTTGGTCGCAGAGCCGGCGATATTGAAAAAATATGGGCTGATTCTTCAAAATGTATGAATAAGTTGAATTGGAAACCAAAATTTTCATTGGATGACATGACTTCTACAGCATATATATGGGAAAAGTTACTGAGAAGCGGACAATAAGACCGTAAATTACATCTCTATTTGAGTATGTAAGGCTATTTCTTCGAGTATCCCGCTTACCTTCAAACATTCTTGAAGACTGCCGGAATAAACTATTGCTTTCCCACGTTCATGAACTTCGTAAGCCATACTTTCAGCCTTGTGGTAGTCGCATGCTATTGCTTTCATAATCTGTGATATTACTTCGTCGAAAGTATGCCACTCATCATTGAAAAGCAATACCTTGCAGGCATTCATAATATCATCAATTACATCAGTAGTCTCATCGGTTTCTTCGATGACAGCCGTGTTATGTATTAAATTCATTCCTGAGTAAATTTTACCAAATAGAATTTCACTTGATTTACGGTAAACCATTTCTTAATAATATTGAATTTTAAATAGTATAGTAACACATAAAAAGCTCTTTTATTGCTTGAAGTTCTGTTTGAAATTGTAAATTTACTTGAATAACTACAATTATTCAATAATTTTAAAGTAAAATCAGACTCTAACCCGAAAACACTTTGTCAAATCAAGAAAGTTTCGTATTTTTCACTTTTTTTATCAAACAAGAATAACATACTTTTTCTTTTATTTTGTCAACATAATTTTTAATGTTTATCAAAATGAGTTATTTTTGCTTAATTAAACAAGAAGAAATAATATTTTTTGAAAGTAAGTAAAACCGTTAGGTACAGATATGCATGAATTGATATACTTAGTTCCGATTTTACCGCTGATTGGATTTATAATTTTGGGACTATTCGGTAAGAAAATCAAGAATGAATCTCTTATCGGAGGGATAGCCGGCACGACAGTTGGCATTTCATTTATAATAACAGCATTGATATTCTTCGGGATGTTATCAAATCCGTCGGAATATCCTCAAACCGTAAAACTGTTCACATGGATTTCGGTTGGAAATTTCGTTATAGACTGGGCATATCAAGTAGATCAGTTATCCATCACATTTTCGTTGTTTGTAACGGGAGTGGGGTTTTTGATACACATATACTCAATCGGGTATATGCATGGCGATAGAAGTTTTTACCGATTCTTCTCATATCTCAACTTGTTTATTTTTATGATGCTTACTCTTGTACTCGCGGACAATTATCTGCTGACATTTTTAGGATGGGAAGGTGTTGGACTGGCTTCATATCTTTTGATAGGATTTTGGTATGACAGTAAATTTCCCGGAGTACGCATAACTTGGACAGGTGATGCCGGAATGAAAGCATTTGTTGTAAATAGAATAGGTGATTTCGGATTTCTGATAGCAATGTTTCTTATATTATTCACATTTAATACTCTCAATTATAACGAAGTATTTGATATTGCCAATGCAAATTATGTTGAATATATGAATGCCGGTATAATTACAGCAATAACATTGATGATATTCTTGGGATGTACAGGTAAATCGGCACAACTGCCACTTGCGGTATGGTTACCTGATGCGATGGCTGGTCCAACATCGGTATCTGCCTTGATACATGCAGCTACAATGGTAACGGCCGGAGTATTTCTTGTAGCAAGAAACTCCGTACTCTTTTCTTTGTCGGAAGTAACTATGTCGGTAGTAGTTGTCATAGGAGCTTTGACCGCAATACTTGCCGCCTCAATCGGCTTGGTTCAGAATGATATTAAGAAGGTGCTTGCATACTCTACAGTCAGTCAGTTAGGCTTTATGTTTGTAGCTCTTGGTGTAGGCGCTTATTATATAGCAATATTCCACGTAATAACACATGCCTTTTTCAAAGGATTGCTCTTTTTAGGTTCAGGCTCTGTCATTCACGGTATGCACGGTGAACAAGATATTAAGAGGATGGGTGGACTTAAAAAGTATATGCCTACTACCGCTAAAACTTTTTTCATAGGAACTATGGCGATTTCCGGTATTCCATTTTTAAGCGGTTTTATGTCAAAAGATGAAATACTATGGTATGCTTGGTCTTCACCACATGGCGGTGGATGGATTGTTTGGGGTACATTAGCTGTTGCGGCGATGTTCACTGCTTTCTATATGTTCAGGTTGTATTACTTGACATTTGAAGGTAAGGAAAGATTTGATGTCAATCATGTTCACCCGCATGAATCTCCCAAAACGGTTACTTTTGCACTGATGGCATTAGCAATATTATCAATCATCGGTGGCTTGTTGAATATTCCACCTGCATTGGTGCCCTTCTTACACTCAGACCCCTTATTGAAAAGTTGGTTAAAGCCAATATTTGCTGATGCTAATTCGATTATGGGAGCTGGTGCACATCATGGTATAGAAGTTATGATGTATGTCCTCATGTTGATAGCAACAGCTATTGCATTATTCATGTGGTCACTTGCAAAGAAATGGTATTCAGAGCCGTCCTGGGAGGTGCCAAGAAAACTTACTGCATCTTACAATGGAATTTACAAGGCATTGTGGAATAAATACTGGCTCGATGAAATTTACTATGCTACAATTATTGATCCCATTAACAAACTTTCGACTTCCTTTTTATGGAAGTTTACTGATATTT
>JBAYPL010000264.1:0-3876 GCA_041677745.1 Kapaibacterium sp. (SeqCode) | reverse complement strand
GTCCGACGAAGAAGTGGAGTTCAGAGAAGTCAAGGAACACCTATATACTCTGAAATATTACCTTGAAGACGGCTCCGGGTACTTGAAGGTTGCTACTGTACGACCCGAAACAATTTTTGGTGATACTGCTGTTGCTGTTAATCCTAATGATGACAGATATAAAGATTTGATTGGCAAATATGTCAAAGTTCCACTGTGTAACAGACTTGTACAAATCATTGGTGACGAATATGCCGACCCGATGTTTGGGACCGGTTGCGTTAAAATTACTCCTGCACATGACCCTAATGACTTTTTAGTTGGAGAAAGACACAATCTTGAAATTATCAACTCAATCAATCCTGATGGTACTTTGAACGACTTTGCTAAGAATTTTTCAGGAATGGAGAGATTCGAAGCCAGAAAAAATATTTTAGAAGCTTTGAAAAGCTCAGAATTGATTGAGAAAATCGAAGATTATACACATAATGTCGGTTTTTCACAACGCGGCGGTGAACCTGTTGAGCCTTATCTCAGTGACCAATGGTTTGTAAAAATGGAACCTTTGACCAAGAAAGCTTTAGAAGCAGTGCAGGATGGTAAGATTAATTTTCATCCAAACCATTGGGTCAAAACATACGAGCATTGGCTTTCGAATATAAGAGACTGGTGTATTTCTCGTCAATTATGGTGGGGACACAGAATACCGGTTTATTATGCTGAGGACGGCAGATATACCGCAGCACGTACGGAAGAAGAAGCCCGCATAAAACTTTCGCTGAAAGACAATGACAAACTTAAGCGAGATGAAGATGTTCTGGATACTTGGTTCTCTTCTTGGTTATGGCCTCTGACTACAATGGGTTGGCTATCTGATGGTCAAACTGAAGATACTGATATTCTAAGAAAATTCTTGCCTACTGATATGTTGGTTACTGCACCAGACATAATCTTCTTCTGGGTGGCAAGGATGATAATGGCAACACTGTATTTCAAAGAGACAATACCTTTCAAGGATGTATATTTTACCAGTTTGATTCGTGACGGAATAGGAAGAAAATTGTCAAAGTCCTTAGGTAATTCACCTGACCCACTCAATGTCATAGCGAAATATGGTGCCGATGCAGTAAGATTTACTATGGTTTATCTCTCCCCTCTCGGTCAGGATGTGCGTATGGATGTCAATATCGAAACGCAAGATATACCATCTATGGAGATTGGTAGAAACTTCTGTAATAAAATTTGGAATGCAGGTAGATTTTTGATTATGAAGTCAGAGCAGATTAAGTCTGATTCCGGTGGACTCTCTACTACGCAACAGCTCAGTAAAGATGAGTTATCATTGGCTGACAGATGGATTTTGTCCCGATTGAATACGGTTATCAAAGAGGTGGATAATTCTTTAGACAACTTCAAAGTTAATGATTATTCAAAGATTTTATACGATTTTATATGGAGTGATTTCTGTGATTGGTATGTAGAGATTGTTAAAATTCAAGCCAATAATGGTATCAATGATGAGTATAAATTGCGTTTGATGAACACTTCAATAGAGATTTATCGCACAATACTAAAGCTGATACATCCTATTATGCCGTTTATAACTGAAGATATTTACGCAATTCTCAACAATTCTTCTGAGAGTCTTACTGTTTCAGCATCACCCCTATGTGAAGATACAATGATAAATCCGAAAATTGAGACAGATTTTACATTGTTACAGAATATTATTGAAGAAATTAGGAAGTTGAGAGCTTCGTCCAATATTCCTCCTTCAAAGAAAATCCCTTTGAAGTTGAATTGTAAGAATGAAGATGCCGTTTCTTTCCTGAAATCACAGATAAATATTATTGAGACGATTGCCAAATGTACTGAATCAGAAATCGGTATTGATATTGAGAAGCCCGAACCGGCACTCAGCTCAGTTGTCAGAGAGAATGAGATATACCTTGCCATTGGCAGCTTGATTGATGTGGACGCAGAGAAGGAAAGATTAAATAAGGAAATCGAAAGACTGAAAAATTTAATCAGCGGCTCGGAAAAGAAACTTGCTAATGAAAAATTTGTAGCTAATGCTGCTCCACAAATTGTTCAGAATGAAAGAAGCAAACTTTCCGATTTACAAAACTCTCTCGAAGTTGTTAAAACCAATTTGGAAAGCTTAGGTTAGTGCTTATTCTTATGAATTATTATTTTTGTAGATATTCCGGCTGAATTAAGCCGGATATTTTCCCTTACTTAACATATAATATTTTTGTTAAATATTTACTGACATAACCTTATCTGTTGAACTGAATATCAAATTATGAAATTATATACCTTAGAGAAGGAATCTCTGAATTCGAAAGCCCGTGCAGGATATTTAAACACTGAGCATGGGATAATACCTACTCCGGTATTTATGCCCGTAGGTACAGCCGGTACAGTCAAAGCTATACTACAACGTGACTTGAAAGAGCTCGAAGCGAAAATAATTCTGGGCAATACATATCACCTTTACTTGCGTCCGGGAAGTGAAGTCATTAATCATTTCGGTGGTTTGCATAAATTTATAAATTGGGATGGTGCTATTCTCACAGATAGTGGCGGGTATCAAATATTTTCATTACAAGATATGAGAAAGTTGACTAAAGAAGGTGCTGAATTTAAGTCACATATTGACGGTTCACGACATTTCTTTTCACCCGAAAGTGTTGTTGATATACAGAGGAACTTAGGCTCAGACATAATCATGGTATTGGATGAATGTGTACCTTATCCGTCCGATGAGAAATATACCGCAAATTCAATGTCCTTATCGCTTAATTGGGCAAAAAGGTCGAAAGAGCATTTTGACAATAGTGAACCACTTTACGGTTTCAAACAATTTCAGTTTGGTATTGCTCAGGGTGGTATGTTTCCTTCATTAAGAAAATCATATATCGAGCAAATGCTCGAAATCAATTTTGATGGAAATGCTATCGGTGGATTATCGGTTGGTGAACCGGCTGAAATGATGTATGATTTAACAGACTTGTCCACTGATTTGTTACCGAAGGATAAACCAAGATATCTGATGGGTGTAGGTACTCCTGAAAATCTCCTTGAATGTATCGAACGTGGTATAGATATGTTCGATTGTGTCCTGCCTACGAGAAATGCCAGAAACGGACAACTTTTTACATATAATGGAAAAATCAATCTGAAAAACCTGAAGCATAAACTATCCGAGGAAGTAATTGACGACAATCTTAATTGTTATGCAAGTAATAACTTTTCGTTAGGGTATCTCAGGCATCTGTTCATTTCGAACGAAATACTTGCTCTACAGCTTGCTACAATGCACAACATTGCATTTTATATTGATCTTGTCAAAAATGCAAGAAAGCAGATTGTTGAGGGTAATTTCGAAGCTTGGAAAAAAGATACTTTGGATAAAATGAGCTTAAGTGACTAAAGTTTGCTATATATCAGTATCTTTAACAATAGGTCTCAACTATAATTTCTCCTCCAATGCGGGTATGAAGTCTTATCTATTGAAAAAAAAATCAAGTTATAAATGCTGATAAATCATTTCTTACTACAAACTTTTCATCAGAAATTTCAGTAAACTTTTGACTGAAAATTAAGATTTAAATATTTTTCCATTTGACAAAAATTTATTTATGTTAAGTCAGAATTTCAGCATAGTAATTATTCCAAAATTGAACGGTTAGAACTCCGTTAATTTGAGATTCTCAGATTAAAATCCCTTAAAATGTATAAGCTGTTTCTTATATTTATCTTAATTATATTTGCATCAGTATCAGTTCAGTCACAGGAAATTCTATAGAAGACTGATAGGGATTATAATTGGAGGGATAGTCGAATATATGTAGGATTTTCCGGCAGTCCTTATATCAAGCTCTCAAACGAATC
>JBAYPL010000263.1:0-3886 GCA_041677745.1 Kapaibacterium sp. (SeqCode) | reverse complement strand
CCCGTAAGGAACTTATGCTCATTTTGTTAAGAACAGTTTGTAAGAACTGAAAACTAATGTCATCATCTTCGGCAATTAATACAACTTGATTGTTTTTCATATTTTACTCTTTCAAATATTGATTATAAATTATTACTATTAACAGGTAATCGGAATATAAATTCCGAACCTTTATGAGGAGTGGAATATACAGTTATATCTCCACCCAACAAATCAATAAATCCTTTACATATCGCAAGCCCTAAGCCGGCTCCTTCATAGTCTCTGCTGATTTTTATATCATCTTGATAGAATCTTTCAAACACCTTTTTCAAACTGTTCTGCTTGATACCTTGGCTGGTATCCTTAACAAAGAACCTTACGAAGTCGCCTTCACTGCTATATCCAAACACAATTTCTCCTACATCGGTGAACTTAATTGCATTACCGATTAGATTAATCATAATCTGGTTGAATTTCAGTTCATCGGTATCAATGATTAAATCATAGTCTTTTTTCGATATCCTGTAATATAAATCCAAACCTTTTTCTTCGGCACTAATCGAGAACAAGCCAAATAAATAGTCAAATGTGTCTTTCAGATTCAAAGGTGCTATTTTCAAGGATGTTTGTCCGGTCTCAATTTTAGAAATTTCAAGCACATTATTGATAATCTCAATCAATCTTTTACCGCTTTTTTCAATAGTATCTGAATACATTATCCTGTCATCTTCGGTAATATCTTGCATTTTCATCAGTTGAGTGAATCCAATGATACCATTCAGCGGGGTACGGATTTCATGAGACACATTCTGCAGAAAAGCAGTTTTCAACCTGTCGCTTTCTTCTGCTTTTTCTTTAGCTGCTATCAAGTCGTCACTAACTTTCTTAAGCTGTGTAATATCCTGTTTAATTGCAATTAAATTGGTAATTTCATTTTTATCGTTAATAATTGGAGAAACAACTGCAGACTCCCAATAAAGTTCATCATTCTTCTTTTTGCTGCAAAATTCACCGTACCACACTTTGCCGTCCTTAATATTATTCCATAAATTAGTAATGGTATCACTTGATGAATGTTCGGAATTAAAGTAGGTGAAATTTTTTCCGACAGCAAAATCTTGTTCATAACCTGTTACTTTGGTAAAACTTGGATTAACATACTCTATTACTCCGGTAGAATCGGTAATAATTATCAATGCAGGACTTTGTTCAAAGCCCAGATTGACGATGTTAAGTTTTTCTTCGGCTATGATACGTCTCAACGCAATCGCCGAAATGTGAGCAAAAGATTTGAGAAATTTCTTCTGCGGTTTAGGCTGATTTTCTTTCATTGCGAACAAAGAAACTCCGAATAATTCACCGGCAATAACATAACAAACTGTATAGAAACGATTAAATCCGGAAAATGCCTTCATTGCTTTATCTATAAGCGGTGGAATCTTTCCGCCACTTACTTCAGTAAAACTAGAAAATTCAATGACGATATCAC
Organism: Kapaibacterium sp. (SeqCode); assembly: GCA_041677745.1. Taxonomy (GTDB): domain Bacteria; phylum Bacteroidota; class Ignavibacteria; order Kapaibacteriales; family UBA2268; genus JANJTB01. The sequence goes on along the minus strand of JBAYPL010000263.1, from coordinate 2,415 downwards.
TTGTCATTGATTTTAACACATCCTCATTTAGTGGTGTTACAAAACCATTTAAATTTTGACTTATCAAGCCTTTTGCAAAATTCAACAGATTATCCTCAATCTTAAATTTTCGGGTTACTAATGATTTGTTTTTCTTATCATAAGTGGAAAACAATACGAGTTCGGAACCTGTAATTGTTTTAAGCTCTTGATTGAGAAAGTCATAGAAATTATCGGGATTAATGATTGCTGACAGAGCAGAAGCTAGCTCAGCCAGAATTTCGCTTTGTCTTTTCTTTTCTTCCAATTCGATTTCAGCAAGTTTACGGGAGCTGATATCTCTTCCTACAGAAATATAATACTTTAATTCGTCACCTTCTGTTACTGCTTTGATTGACCAAGCTATCCATGTAGGTCCTTTCACTGTCAAAACCTTATGCTCGTAGTAAGTGACGTTTGTCTGTGATATATCCTCATGATTGAATTGGATTGCATTATTATCTATATCAATATATCTTTGAATGGGTACTCCAATGAGTTGATCTTCTGTTTTCCCAAACATTTTTGAAAAACTCCTTCCTGCATACTTAATTTTGAAATCAGTATCCAGCTTCAGAATCAACTCATTCTGGTTTTCTACCAACATCCGATAACGCTCTTCACTTGCAATCAGAGCTTTTTCCGATTTTATTATCTCTGTAATATTTTCAAAAGCAACTCCAATTTTACCGCCTGGTATGTTGAATACAGAAGTCTTAAAAATTCCTTGAACTCTGTCATCAAAATAATTCATATCACCAAGATACAAACTCGTACCTTGTTTCACGACGTTTAGGAATTTTTGTTTAATTCCTAAATGTTCTGAATTGGGCCACATATCACTGAATTCTTTGCCAATAAAATTGTCTATTGACAATCCGGTAAGTATTTCAGCCATTTTGTTGCCGTCTGTAAGAATCAGTTTATCCGGTGATTCATATCTGTATATCAATAATCCGGACGGTATGGACTGTATAATGTCAGATAATGTTTTGAAACTGATTCTTAGAGATTCTTCAGCATTCTTCTTATCGTTTATGTCAATATATGTGCCGATAAGTTTGACAGCTTTGCCTTCGTTGTCGTATTCGGAGACACTTCCTGTAACCATAACCCAAATCCAAGACCCGTTGAAAGATTCGATACGAAATTCAAGTTTATAGCTATTGATTGAACCTGAATAGATTTTATTGATGATGTCCGTGTATTTTTCTCTGTCTTCAGGGTGGATTCTTAATATCCAATCTTGATGCTTCTCCTCGAAGTTCAGAGTTTGCCCGTTTAACAAACCGGCAAATTCGTCAGTTACCCTGATTTTGTCATTTATCAGGTCAATAGAAATTAGTCCTTGTCTGGATGCCCACAAAGATAGTTTCAAGCGTTCCTCGCCTGCATTAAGATTGTCTCCGGATTCCAGTGTGCGATGTATAAATTCAGTAAGTAAAAAGTTTCTATAAGCTTTATCCGACAATACTCCTGCAAATTCATTTAAAAATTCTGCCACTTTCCTGAACTTACTTTCCGAGAATGATTTCACATTTTTCAGAGCATTGATAAATTTCTCATTGTCTGCACCGATTTGGTCTGAATAGGATATAATCTCATCATCACTGATTTTCTCGTCACGTACCTGCCCGATATACCAATCAGCTATATGAATACCGCCTGCGTAAATTCTTGTGCTTGCCTCCCATAATCCGTTGCATCGGCATTTATGTATCGTAACATCTTTATTAGCGTTGGTTCTTGCTTCATGCAAAGTATTATTACAATTCTCAAGACCGGTTTCAGTTTTTTTTTATGATACTGCATAAACGAGTATGATTGCTTGGATTTGTTACCGGTACTCCGTCCGGCGTTGTGATAAGTGATGCGACACCGGTAGCTTCACTTATCATATCCTGTAGCTTTTGAAGTTCTTCTATATCAATAATATCGTTAATACTAACATGTAAATCGCTTATATCACTGCTTTCAAGATTGGACTGAGCCGAATCCTTTTGAATATCTGTTCCTGATATTATTTTAAATTGTGTTTCATTTCTGAATCTATGGTTTTTCTTACTAATTGCATAAATAAAAGTATCGTCGTCATATTTATAAATTGACAACATGAATATGACTAGGACTTCAGAATCAGAGTTTGCAAGAAACTCAGAGTTTTGCTTGCTGACCTTGAGTGAAATTTCATTTTCGTATTGTTGATAAAATTTGATATTCTTTTTAAGAAGTGATAATAATTTGGAATTGTTGTCCGATATTTCTAATTCTTTAGCTAAAGATGAAGCATGGAAATACGTTTCAGTTGCAACATCATAGATGCCACAGCCCGAATTGCCGTGTTCAAGTACGAAATTAAAAGCCGAATCATCACTTTTAATAATTCCATGGAACTTG
>JBAYPL010000262.1:0-3888 GCA_041677745.1 Kapaibacterium sp. (SeqCode) | reverse complement strand
GGTGTATTTCAACCGGCAAATGATGAGCCAACAACTTTAGAGCAAATAGTATGGTTTTGATATTGTCAATTTGATATACACCGGACAAAGTATAATTGATTTTATTATTCATATAAATCCATTTAGAGGACTCAATGTCTTCTTTGATGAACTCAACATCTCCGAAATATTCTGAAAAATGAAGATTATCAGATTTTGATGATTTTTTGATGAAATCATATACTACCCTTGTATTTTTTGATATTACACAAGGTACATCCTGCTTGATAATTCCCGCTTTCTCGTAACTGATTTGTTCCAACGAATCTCCCAGAAATTCACTATGGTCAAAGTCAATCTTAGTAATAATCGAAAGTATCGGTAATATTATGTTCGTGGAGTCGAATCTTCCACCCATACCGGTCTCGATTACAGCAATATCAACATTACTTTCTGCAAAATACATGAATGCCATTACTGTTGTAATTTCAAAGAATGTCGCATTTATTTTGTCACCGGAGATTTTCAGCCTGTTATAATATTCGATAATTTTCTCATCATTGATACAATTACCATCAATCTTGATTCTTTCGTTGAAGTCAATCAAATGCGGTGATGTGTACAGTCCGGTTTTAAATCCTGCTTCCGTAAAAACAGATGATAATGTTGAGCAAACCGAGCCTTTGCCGTTGGTTCCTGCTACATGTATGCTTTTAAATTTATCATGCGGATTGCCTACGGAATCAGATAAAATCAAAGTACGTTCAAGACCGGGTTTTATGCCCAGACGGTGCTTTGAGAAAAGTTCCTTTAATATATTCTCTTTTGAAATAATATCAGATTTCATACTTCAAGATATTTTTGTATTAAGCAAATTTTTTAATTACAAATGTAATCATATTAAGAAAATTAAATGAATAAATTAGTATTGAGTGGAAAGACTATACTTATAAGTGGCGGTAATAGAGGAATCGGACTCGCATTGTCGAAAAAAATGTGTATGCTGGGAGCTCAAATTATTTCCTTAGGCAGGAGCAAATTTGATTATGACGGTGTAACTCCGGAGTTTTCCAAATCCTTCACTCACTATGAAGTTGATATTAGCAATCATAATAGTTTAGATACAATAGTAAGAGAGATAACAAACCGAAACAGCATTGATATACTCGTAAATAATGCAGGAATCTCTGACTTTACTGAATTTATCAAAAGTGATATGGAATTAGCCGCCAAGATGATTAATGTTAATTTCGTATCAACTGTGTATTTGACACATAAAATTCTACCACAAATGATAGAAAAAAAATCCGGCACAATATTGAACATTTCATCAGTGGCAGCAGTCGAGAATTTTGCAAACTGCTCTGTATATAATGCTACAAAAGCTGCTGTTCTTTCATTTGGAAAATCTCTGAGAAAAGAGGTACGAACACAGGGTGTTAATGTCTTGAACATATTGCCCGGAGCAACGTTGACCAATATTTGGGACGACGACTTCGCAAGAGAATATGCTGCAAACATGATGATGCCTGAAGATATTGCCGATGCAATAATTGAGGCTCTCATACTTACTCAAAATAACAGACTGATGATAGAAGAATTGATTCTGACACCTAAACACGGCAGCCTTTAAATTTTTATACTTTTTATAAAGGATGAACATGACTTATACTGATTATTGTGGTGAATTTCTTGACTATTGCAAAGTTGTCAGGAATTTTTCAGACAAGACCATAATAGGATATGATTATGCTTTGTCGGAATTCAAGAGATATTTTGTCGAAACCTTCGAGGTCGAACCGGACATAAAATTGCTTGAAGCCGATGACATACGTCCTTTTCTCGGCTGGATGCATGACAAATCCTATAAAAAGAATACTCTTAAGCTGCGTATGTCCGCACTTCGTTCATTTTTGAAATATTGTTATAAAAATGAATATATTGACAAAAATCCGGCAATTTCAATCAGTTCAATTAAGAGTGATAAACGCTTACCTGCTTTTCTTGTCGAAAATGAAGTAACAGAAATTGTTGCGAAATTTGACGACAGCAGTTACAAAAGTATCAGAAGCCTTGCACTTATCGAATTGCTTTACGGCTCCGGCTTGAGAATCAGTGAAGCGTTGAATTTGAAATTTAACGACATTAACTTTTCAGACAAAATAATAAAGGTTACAGGTAAAGGCAATCGTGAAAGAATAGTACCGCTAAGTTCGAAATCGCTCGAAGCGTTACAAAAACTGATAAAAATGAGAAAAGAAGTTCTTATAATTGACAAAGATTATATATTCCTTGCCGATAACGGAAAGAAGATGTACCACAGTGCTGCCTACAGGATAGTCCAAAACGCAATGAAAGGAAGCACAGAATCTCCAAAGAAAAGTCCGCATGTGCTCCGTCATACTTTTGCTACGCATTTGCTTTCACATGGTGCTGACATTCGTTCCGTGAGTGAAATGTTAGGGCATAAATCATTATCCACTACTACAATTTATACACATCTTTCAATAGAACAATTAAAGGAAACATATAAAAAGGCGCACCCTAAAGCATAAAATGTTATATTTATAAATAAAATTGAACAATAATTTAAAAAGAGATGAAAAAAATTAAAATCGGTGTCATTGGTATAGGCCATCTCGGCAGCATTCATGCCAAGTTGCTTAAAAACAACAGTACAGCTGAAATTTCCGGTATCATGGATATTGATACTGAAAAGTGTAAAAGACTGTCTTTAGAATTAGGTGTAACACATATAACAGATATTAATGAAATCATTAATATATCTGATGCATTGATTATTTCAGTGCCGACATCCATGCATTTTGAAATAGCTATGAAGTGCATTAACGCAGGGAAACATTGTTTCAATGAAAAACCAATAACACAAAGTTACAGTGAAGCAATAGAGCTGATAAAATCGGCTGAAGATAAAAACCTGGTAATTCAAGTTGGACATGTCGAAAGATTCAATCCTGTCATAGCAGCTATAAATATTTATGAGATGAATCCTTTATTTATTGAATCACATAGATTAAGTCAGTTTAAACCAAGAGCTAAGGATGTTTCGGTTATACATGATTTGATGATTCATGACATTGATATCATACTATGGTTGGTTAAATCAAAAGTCAAGTCAATTGATGCAAACGGAGTCAATGTCCTCACAGAGACAACCGACATAGCAAATGCAAGAATCAGCTTTGAGAACGGATGTGTTGCTAACTTAACGGCTTCACGGATTTCCGCAAATCCTATGCGGAAAATGAGAATATTTCAGAAGGATACATATTTGTCGCTTGATTTTCAAGAGCATCAAGTTGAAGTGTATAAAATATATGACAACGGAGTACAGTCGAACAATGCAGTACCTGCAAAGATGTTAGGCTCCATCGAGACCGGCATCAAAAATAAGAACATATATTATGAACTGCCTCCTGTTGTAAAATCAAATGCTATAGCCGAAGAACAATCCGCTTTTATAAATGTTGTTGCTGGTTTGGCTGAAAACCCGGTAGGAGCAGAGGAAGCGGCTCAAGCCCTTAAGTTGGCAGAAGAGATATATAACCTGATAAATAAATAAAATTTGTGCGAGTAATTCTTATATTCATATTAACACTTATTGCATACCAGCAGCTTACTGCCGGCAAGGTAACCGTATTAACAGTTGAAGGAGCTATTGGTCCGGCAATAGAATCTTATATTCACAGCAGTTTAGAAGAAGCATCTGAATACAATGTAGAAGCAGTAATTATCAGGCTTAATACTCCGGGTGGTCTTGTCGAGACCACCAGAAACATCACAGGACGGATTCTCGATTCAGAAGTTCCTGTTATTGTATATGTTTACCCATCAGGTGGAAGAGCCGGTTCCGCCGGTGTTTTCATCACACTTTCGGGACATATCGCT
>JBAYPL010000261.1:0-3902 GCA_041677745.1 Kapaibacterium sp. (SeqCode) | reverse complement strand
TTTGGCAAAATTGATAAAGACGCCTATTTTTCTGCTAAGGTGAATAATTACGAGGATTATATCGAAAAACAACCGGAGCTGGAAGTACTTTACGAAAATAATGGTTATATTTTTCTGAAAAGACAAAAAAAATAAAATAAAGTTTGACGATGTTTAAACCTTTTTGTAATTTTATAAATCTAACAAACGGTAAATGATTAGATATTTGTAAAAAAGATTTTTTAAAATATTTTGAGGTTGGTATGAAATATTTGAAGATAGTTGCAACATTAGTGTTCGCAGTATTATTCTTGCAGTCATGTAACAGTGACAAAACAACAGCCGGAGCCGATTTAAATGATGTTGGCAGTTTAGCCTTATACGAGTATAATTTCGAAGTAGTTGACTTCAGAGAAGTCGGATTCGAAAGCGATTACGAGATTGCTGAAATGGAGCCTATGCGACCTGATGCTGAACTAAGAGAAGATCGTCTTCCTCCTCAAATAAAGTCAAGATTGCAACTTGGGAAAGTTTTTAACTTGATGAACCTGTCTGATGAACAAAAATCAGAGATTCGTGGTTTAGTAAATAATAACAGAAATTGCGAAACTCGATGGATGAGCAGACTACATTCTTCAAGAGAAAATATTATCAAGCAAGCAAACGAGACCAAAAGAAGAATCTTACAACAGTATAGAAATGAAGAAATTACTCGTAGTGAAGCAAACAGGAAAATGAACCAACTTAATATGCGTGTTCGAAATGCTTTGCACAACAATTCAGTTAATGCAGAGGTCAGGGAAGGAATTAAGAATTGCCGAAATGAGCTTTTCAGAAATATTGCACAATTGTTGGATGAAGAACAACTTGAAGTTTGGACAAGATTTGTCAGAAGTATTAAGTAGTTGCCTGCAGAAAGCTGTATTATTATAATAAAAATGCCTTTTCATATTTGTACGATTCAGATGAGTATATCAAAATCAGTCCAAGAGTGAAAACGGCATTTTTTTTTATAATTATTATTAATCAGATGAATCGTGGCTTTCATTTATATCGGTATTATCCTGTTGGTCATCAAAAGATTGTAATTCGGTTTCGACATCTTCAGCTTCCCCGTAGTCGTCTTCTTGGCTTAATTCTGATGGAGGCATTTTATCTAAAAGGTTAAGTACCAACTCTTCATCATCATCTTTGTTGGGTGGAGCAATTTCTTCAAACTCTTTTAGTTTTGGCAGTTCATCAATTGAATTAATACCGAACGTTCTGAGAAATTCTTGTGTAGTCGCATATAATAATGGTTTACCGAGAGCTTCTGACCTGCCGGCAATTTTCACCAAATTTTTTTCTATGAGTGAGTTAACAACTTCGTTTGAGTTGACACCTCTGATTTGTTCTATTTCCGGTTTGGACACCGGTTGTTTGTAAGCAATTACAGCGAGTGACTCGAGAGCTGCTTGCGAAAGTTTCTTCTTAACCTTAATCCTGAAATACTTATGTAGCATACTTCCAAACTCGGAAAGCAATGCAAACTGCCATCCACCACCCGAGTTAACAATATGAAAAGTTCTGCCCGTCTCAATCAGTTCCTCGTTTATCTCATAGATTAGCTTTTCAATGTAATCGGATGTCAACTCAGCTTCCATCGGTATGAATATTTCATTCTCGCTTTCATCATCAGTGTTTGAGCTGATTGAATAGCCATCGGCAGCTTGAAATTCAATTTTTCTAAGCATTGATAATATCTGTGTAGAGCTTAACGGCTCTTCTGAAGAAAACACTAAGGCTTCGAGAGCTGATTTCCTTTCACTTACTTCTAACTTCAAGAATGCTGGTTGTGATATTGTTTGCATTTAGTCTTCCGGATTGTTGATTATTACATCTTTGCGGTTTAATATTATAATATCATTGAAATTTTCATCTTGATGGATCCAAATCTTCTGGTATTTCATTAGTTCAAGTACTGCAAGAAATGTAACAATTATATGTACTCGTTCGATACTGTCTGTCAATTCAAAAAAACTGAGCCTCTTTCTTTGCATCAAACTATTGAGGATATAAGCCGACTTTTCCTCAACTGTTATTGTTTCGAGTTGTACGACATGCTTTGGCTCTTGTTTCTCAGATTTCTGCATTACAATTCTTAATGCATTAATCAGCTCAAAGAGATTAGCATTCTTGTAAGCAGCACTTGTTTCAATTAAATTTCTGTCTGTTTCGAAAAGATTTCTGTAATAAACATACTTGTTGTCATCCTCAAGCCTTTTCAACTCTTCGGCTGCATCCTTGTACTGTTTATATTCAAGAAGTTTTCGTACTAAACCGGTTCTGGGGTCTTCGATTTCCCCATCTTCGTCAGGTTTAGGTTTAGGCAACAGCATCTGAGCTTTGATATACATTAATGTTGATGCCATTAGAATGAATTCTCCCGCAAGCTCAAGGTCAAAGTACTGCATTAATTTAATATACTTCAAAAATTCTTCCGTGATGGTAGAAATTGGAATGTCATATATATTTAACTCATCCCGCTTTATAAAATAAAGCAGTAGGTCGAATGGTCCTTCAAAATTAGGCAGTACTATTTTATACATTTTTCTATTACGAATTAGTCAATCTCACAAAAATAATAAATATTATGTTTATCTTTTTAACAAGTTTTCTACATCTCCAATCAATAAATCAATCCATTACAACAAATCGGATTATTAAGTAAATAAAAATTTTATATATTTGTAGATATAATATTTACAAACTGGTAGGAGTTTTTCAATATGAGTACAGAGTTAATTATTATTTTATCTATTGTGTTGTTGTTCTTGATTTTTATCATATCTATGTATAACGGATTGATTAATAAGAGAAATCAAGTAGAAAATATATTCGGTTCAATGGATGCTATGCTGAAAAAGCGATATGATTTGATTCCGAATCTCGTAGCATCTGCGAAAGAATATATGAAACACGAGCAGGGAGTACTAACTAAAATCACAGAACTCAGAACAAAAGCATTGGACAAAAACTTGACAAATGATGAAAAGGTCGAGATTAATAATCAGTTGACAAGTGCTTTGTCAGGTATGAAAGTAGCAGTTGAAAATTATCCCGATTTGAAAGCAAATCAAAATTTTCTTCAGTTGCAGGGCTCTTTGAATGAAGTTGAAGAGCAAATTTCTGCTGCAAGAAGAGCTTTCAACTCAGCTGTTACTGATTTAAATAACTCGGTAGAGATGTTCCCGTCAAGTATAATTGCCAAGATGATGGGGCTTAAACGGCGTCAAGTATTTGAAATTTCAGATACTGAAAGACAAAATGTCAATGTAAAGAACTTGTTTAATAATTGAAATAAAAATCATGAAATCCTATGAAGAATTTACTCATTTTGCCGCAAGCAGACTTAACAGCGATTTAGAATTATTACAAACTCTTCGTGAGAAATTGGTCAGGAAACTAATTTTACTTCGTTCTGCATTGGTATTAATGTTTGTGGGTTTTCTGGGACTTATGTTCTCTTTTGATTTGTTCATGTCAGATTTAGAAGACAATACTTTCTATCTTGTATCAGCGGTTTTGTTTGTGATATTATACATCTCTCTGTTCTTCTTTATTTTCGCAAAACAGAGGAAGTTAAGAGCAGAATTTGTTCATTTGTTTAAGTCAAAATTGATTAATTCCATAGTTGATTTTTTTGATTTAGGTCTGAAATACGAACCGTCAAAATTCATCTCGCTTGATGATTTCCGCAGAAGTGGCTTAGTCAAAAACAATATAAAAAAGTATTACGGTGACGATTTGGTTGAAGGTAAAGTAGGGAAGACCAAGATTAGATTTTCTGAGGTGCATGCTTTCGTCGAACAATCAAGTCAAGATAATAAGAAACATTATGTAGAAGTATTCGGCGGGATATTTTTCATTGGTGATTTTAATAA
>JBAYPL010000260.1:0-3972 GCA_041677745.1 Kapaibacterium sp. (SeqCode) | reverse complement strand
TTTTTTATAGATTTGTGCACCGACAAAGGCGGCGATTAGGAGCAACACAACCGGAAAAATAATCTTCCCGTATAGGGACAAATATTTGTCTATAAGTTGCCAATTATCTCCAAATGTATTTCCGAATGACAGAAGTATTGAGTTCCAAATAAGCGAACTCACTAATGATAACATTATTGTTACCGTTAAATTAAGCCTTGACATACCGGCAAAAAATGATATCACGGCACGAGTTCCGGATAAGAATCTGTTAGCGACAATCAGCCAATAACCAAACTTTTCAAACCATTCTTCAACCTTTTTTAATGCAGGACGGGAAATGAACCTGAATTTATCTGTATCCATGATGATATGGTCAAATTGTCTGCCAAGTACATACATAATTCCAAAACCAAGAGTAGAGCCAAGAGTTGCGGCTAATAATATTTCAATGAAACTGCCAGACTTTATGCCTATGAGAGTTCCCATAAATACAAGTACGGAATCTCCCGGTGCAGGCGGGAAGATATTTTCCAATAATGTAGTAATAAATGCTATGATAAGCACCCAAAACCAAGGTACTTGAACAAGATAATTTACAATTTCCTCAAGCATTTTCAGAGTCCTCGAATACCGCAGAACGATTATTAATAAGTTCTTTTAATGTAGTAAAATGATAGTCTGGATTACTTGGGGATTTTTTTGTACCGATAAAGATTGTTTTAGTACCTGCGGATTTCCCAGCGACTATATCTGTGTCACTGTCACCGATCATGAATGAAACATTGTTGTCAATATTCCATTTCTCGGCAGCTTCCAATATCATTCCCGGATTAGGTTTTCTACGAAAACTTCCGCTTTCTTCCAAATCGGGACAGAAGTAAATATCATCGAATTTGTAAGAGACTGATTTGTTTAATTCTTGCTGCATAAATTCATGAATTTTGTCCAAATCTTCAATCGTCATTAATTTTTTACCTATGCCCTGCTGATTTGTAATCAAAATTACATAAAAAGATTTCTCTTTCAAATATTTTATCAGTTCTGCCGCTTCAGGAATAATCCTAAATTCATCGGGATATCTAACATAATCATCAATAAGCCTGACATTGACAATGCCGTCTCTGTCAAAATAAACTGCCTTATTCTTCATTGAAAAGCTCACGGATAACTCCGTCTATCTGCTCAAACACTACTTCCCAAGTATGAGTATTAATAATCCTGCTTCTTGCATTTTCAGACATTTCTACAGCCAAATCCTCATCATTCAGCAAAGTAAGTGTATGTTTCACGAGCTCTTCGTCATTTTTAGCGATCATGGCATCTTTGCCATGTTCGGCATAAATCCCCTGATTCCCGGTAGGAGTAGTAACAACGGCACAGCCGGAAGCCATAGCCTCTAATAGTTTATTTTGTATCCCCGAAGCTCCGTCGTGAGGATGCAGGAATATTCTTGCATTAGTATAGTATTTTGCCAAATCCGGTACATTTGGATGCACCTCAACAAAATCGTTACTCAGAGATTTGACGGACTTTGGAGGATTGGCTCCCACAATTTGTAGTTTCACATCAGGTACTTCATTACGAATCCTGGGCATTATTTCATTGGCAATCTTGATTGCCATCATTGTATTAGCCCAAACGCTCAATTTACCCGTGAAAATTATGTTCTTCTCACGCTCTTTGTATTGACAATATGGAGCATATCTATCAATATCTACACCATTTGTCACCAAGCGATAACTTAGGTTCGGATTACCTTTGTGCATCTCGGAAATATCCTCTTTGGTGACAAGAGTAACAAAATCATACAAAGAAGTAATTTTAGGTTCGTATTTTTTTAATTTCATTACTTCCCATATACGCACTATCTTTTGAAGGATATTGTCACTTCTTGTAAACGACCTGCTTTGGTATAAAACCCGACAGTCTTCTGCAATAAGTATCTTTTTAAAACTTTTGTCTTTCAAGTATTCGGCAGTACGCATAAAGAAGGCAATTCCCAAGTCGTAATCGTTCTCCGCACACAATTTATCTACCGTACGTCTAAATTCCGATGTCAAATAAAAAGATATTTCCAATGGATATTCGAGTGGAAGACGGAGACCTGTCATCAGTCCCGACATTAACGGATTCAACTTAATCGGATATACTTTAACACCAATATCCTCAATAGCCTTCACTTCGGATGCCGTGGGTAAGCCTCCGAAACTGAAAGCAACGAGCGTTACATCATTTTCCTTGGCAAGATGCCTCAGTAAATGATAAGACTTCACCTTATCACCTCCAATTAAGGGATAAGGGTATCTTGATGTTAAAAAAAGTATCTTCTTACTTTTCAATTTGTCTGTTATATTAAATCTAAACTTTGCAAAAGTAGTTATATTTTTTTATATGTGAAAATCTAAGTAGTATTAGTGTTAAAAAAACAATTTAATTGACTTGGCATCACTACTACTTACATTCCTATTTGTGATACAGAAACACAGATTAATACAAGCAATCGAACAGCAGACGTACCCTTGTACCTTGATCAGGATTGCTTATCAGCTCTAATTGTCCATCTAACTTTTCAGTTACCCGCTTGACTATTGACAATCCTAAGCCCATTCCTTCAAACTGCCGGCTTACTCCTTCACTACCCTGTCTGAAAGGCTCGAAAATTAAATTGATTTTATCTTCTTGAATTCCTATGCCTGTGTCTTCGATTTCAATGACTGCCTTCCGCTCATTGCCGGAAATTTCTGTATATACTTTCAAGGATACCTTGCCGCAGTCAGTGAATTTGTATGAGTTCTCCAATAGCTCGTAAATTGCTTGATGGAGCAAATACTCGTCAATATTGACTATTATTAATTCTTCCTGTATTATCAGCTCAAATTCTATCGGTTTATCATGAAGCAGTTCTATAGTCGTGCTGTCATACATCGAGATAAACGAATTCAAATTAGTTGCTTCCAATGATAAATTGTATTTATCTGAATCAATCTCCGCCAAAATAAGCAGTGCACTTAAAGTCTTGCGTAGTCTTTCTCCGGAAAATTCTATCATTTTCAACATTTCCTTTTGTTCGGAGTTGCTAATCTCCGATTGCATTACTTTCGCAAAACCGATTATTCCGTTCAAAGGTGTTCTTAATTCATGCCCAAGGTTATTAAATATTGTATTTGATATCTCTGCGGATTTTTCTGCTGCTTCCTTCGCTTTACGGATTTGTTCAATTGCATGTTTACGTTCGCTGATATCTCTTACTATGCCGATGATATTTAACTCTCCGTCAATTTCAATATCTTCTGTTGATACTTCGACATGTCTGATTTGTGAATTCTTAGTCAACATTGTCATTTCGAAGCTGTTCTCAATTTGCTGACCTGAAGCACGCTTTGAAAATCTTTCATTTACTAATGATTTGCTGTCTTCGGTAAGTAACAACTTGGAATCAAAATTTTCATCTGTTAGTTCTGTCAGAGAATATTCAACAATATCACTAAAGCTTTTGTTTGCATAAACATATTTATCACCTTTCATGATATATACGCCGTCGAAAGCATTTTCTATCAGCTTTCTGAATTTAATTTCCCCGTATATGGCTGCTTGTTGTGTCTTCTTAATTTCTGTTAAATCTTGAAAAATGCACAACAGTAACTCTTCCCCCTTAATATTAATAACTTGTACTTTCACAAATGTCGGCAGAGAAGTACCATCTTTTTTTAATAGTAATGTTTCAAATTCATTATATCCGTTGGCAAGAGTGAGATTTATATTTTGTTCAAAATCCCTTTCAACTCCGAAAGCATATATGTCTCTTATACTTTTACTTGCATACTCAGCTTGGGAATACCCTAATTGCTTATGACTTACCTGATTAAAATTTACGGGAAAATAATTTTGTTTCTCATAAATAACAATCCCTACCGGCATAAATTCAAAAAGCATCTTATACAATTTCTCGGCTTCTTCAGCTTTCTCTTCAGCAATCAATCTCTGTGTAAT